>CAZJLL010000098.1:0-2295 GCA_964547145.1 uncultured Candidatus Saccharibacteria bacterium
CAGCCGTGGCGTCGGGAAAAAAGTATAATTTCCAGTTCCTCCAGCCCGGAACTTACGGGTTTATTGACCGGCTGCATCCCGCTGCTTTTGGTACCGTGATTGTACAGTAGTATTGACCGGCTGCCGTTTTGCGGCGGCGGGGAAAAATGGTAGAATTAAGAGTCGACAGACGAAAAAAATGGCAGATTCCTGGCAAACTTTCGGCCATCACCACGTAACGGAGGTCTTGGACCGGCAATTGGCGCACGGCCAATTGGCGCACGCCTATCTTTTTTTGGGGCCGGCTGGTATTGGCAAGCGGACTTTGGCGGTTGAATTTGCGGCCAGAATCCTGAAAACGAACAAGCCGCAAAACCATCCTGACTTTAAGCTGCTGGACGGACCAGGAGAGATTACGGCGGAAATGGCACAGGAATTTATCCGCAGTTTGAGCCTAAAGCCTTTTGCCGGCGCCAGAAAAGCGGCTATTATCAACGGCGCGGAGAATTTAAACCAGCAAAGCGGCAACGCACTTTTAAAGACCCTGGAAGAAGCGGCGCCGGATACCGTTATTATTCTGGTGGCAAATACCGGCCGCTTGCTGCCTACGCTGGTGTCCCGCTGCCAAAAATTCAATTTTGCCGAATTTTCCCCAGAAGAGCTGCGGCAATTCTTAAAACAGCACGGCCGGCCGGCAGCCGGCAGCGAAGTTCTAGCCTTAAGTTTCGGTAAAATCAGCCGCCTGCTGCGCCTGCTGGAAGACGCCGCCTATTTGCAGAGCCAGCAGGCTTTGGCCGAACGTTACCGCGTTTTAACCGGCGCGCGCCTGGGGGAGCGGCTTCTGGCAGTTGCGGAATATCAGGATTTGGATCGGGAAGAGCTGGCGGAGAATTTCCAGCTGTGGCTGTCCTGGCAGGCCGGCCAGCTGGAAGCAGAACCGGGCCGGATAGCCAGGCTGAAGGCTCTGGGCGAAGCGCTGGCCGATTTGGACCGGAATAAAAATAAAAAATTAATTTTGCAGGATTTATTTATAAAAATATGACCAAACGACTGATGGCGCCGCTTTGCGCCCTGCTGCTGCTGGCGGCGGGCTGTAACGCCTTTCAGCAAAGCCTGCCCGTCGGGATGATTAAAACAGTCAATGGGGGAGCGGATTGGCAGTTCAGCAACCAGATGAAAACGGGCAGCGCTACCCTGGCCGGCCAGAGTATTGCCAAGCTGGACTTTGATCCGGCTAATCGGCAGGTGGTTTTCGCCGGCAGCTATACCGGCGGCCTTTATCGCTCCGACGATGCGGGGGCAAGCTGGAGCAATGTTTTGTCTAAAATCTACGTCTATGATTTTGCCATCAGTCCGACCGACAGCCAGACTATTTACGCGGCTGGTTTTTATGCCGATCACGGCCGGGTGCTGAAAACAACGGACGGCGGCGCCAGCTGGAACCAGATTTATAACGAAGAAAGCGCGACTAATCCCGTCCGGGCCTTGACGCTGAATCCGGCCGACAGTAATCAGTTGATCGCCGGACTGGCCTCGGGCAGCCTGGTTAAAAGTTCGGACGGCGGCCAGAGCTGGCAGCTGCTGCAGAATTTTAAAGACCAGATCAACCGGATTTTCTGGCGCGGCGCGGATATTTATGTGCTGCTTAAAACGCAAGGCCTGAAAGTCTCTGGCGACGGCGGCCAGACATTCAGCAGCCTGGTTGACAGTTTAAGCCAGAAGCAGAGCGTGGCCGGCATCAGCTACTCCCAGAATACGGTCGGCAGCTACAGCCAGGCCTATGTGGATGCCGCCGCCGCCAACCTGATATATCTGACTACGGACAAGGGGCTGTACAAAAGCGTGGACGGCGGCCAGAGCTGGCAGCTGCAGACATTGCCCGTCAAGCCAGGCGCCGGTTCGGCCCGGGCAGTTACCGTGGCTCCCTCCAGCAGCAACGTCGTGATGGCCAGCGTCGGCAACACGATTTATAAATCGCTGGACGGCGGCCAGAGCTGGCAGACGCAGAGCGTTGCCTCGGGCGGGTTTGTCAATTATCTGCTGATTGACCCCCAGCTGCCGCAGATTGCCTATGGCGGAATATATTCGTCGCAATGAAGATTTAAGCATGTAAGGATAAAAGGATATGGCAATATTTGGATATTATGTAACCAGCGTATTTTAGAGAGAAGGTTGAAAAATCCTTTAATCCTTAAATCATTTAATTTTTAAATTATCTTATGTTTGACCAAATTTTAAGTTCCCATGAGCCAGATTTTAATAAAGCGATGGACCACTTTGCCCATGAGCTTTCTTCCGTGCGCACCGGCCGGGCCA
>CAZJLL010000099.1:0-5756 GCA_964547145.1 uncultured Candidatus Saccharibacteria bacterium
AGCTTGCCTATGGCCAGGCTCTGTTCAAAAAAGACGGCATAAGGCACCACGTGGCTGGCCTCGGCGCGCAGATAGGTTAAAGTGGACAGCGGAATAAACAAAGTCTCCCGGCTAGTGCGCGATAAAGAGTCAGCCACAAAAGTGGTGATAAAATTGCTGCAAAAAATCCGGCCGGCCCAGAACAAGGCGTTAAAAAAAGCCCCGACCTTAACCAGAACGCGCTTAGTATACTGGTCGGTAACCTTGCCTAAAAACAGGGCAATAACGGTCGCCAGCAGGCTGGCTCCGCCGGCCAGCAGTCCGGTATCTTTATAATCCCGGGCAATCAAAAAAATAAAAATCGGCCAGACAGTCAAAACCAGCAGCTCGTCGCCAAAACCCAAATAGCCCAAAAATTTTTTGGGGAAATCCCGGTACAGCTGCAGCGTCTCGCGGAAAAAATATACGCGGGGGGTAAAAATTTCCGCCGCCGTCAGCAGCGGAACCGCGCTGCAGCAATAAATAATAGCCGCCACCCAAAATGCAGCGGCCATGCCGAAATACTGGGCGACAATGCCGCCCAACAGCGGCGCGCCGATCTGCGTAATGTTTTCAATGGCATAAACCGCCCCGAATTCCCTGCCCACCTGCTCAGTCTGGCCGTAATAGGCCATGACCGAATGAAAACCCGGCCAATAAAATGATTTCTGCAGAGCCAGCACCGGGGCCGCCAGGAAAACGGCGGCCGGGTGGCCCATGGATGCAATCAGGGCCAGCCAATAAAAAATTTGGAACGGAACGGACAGGACAATGGCGTGCCGGTAGCCATAAACCGAGGCAAACTTCCCGCCTAAAGGGATTAATACGATATAGCAGGCATAGACCAGGCCCATAAACAGCAGCACTTGTGGCACGCTAAAACCCAGCACGGCATATAAATAAATAGGTTCAAACAGCGAAATAATGGATAGGGCCAGATTGGATATGGCAGCGGAGGAATAAAGCTCCCCCATTTCCCGGCGCAGGCTTTTGGAAAAATATTTCGGCAGGCTTAGGCTAAGCATGTTGCAGTATGTTTAGGATTTGTTTTGAACTGACCGGGCCGGGCCGCAAAATTTCCGGGCCGGAGGCAGACAGCCTGACCAGCGTAGACGGCCGGCGGCGCGGCAGGCGGCCGGCGTCAATGACAATATCCGGCCGGTGCGGCTTGCCTGCAAACTGGGCGGCAATATCCCGGGCGCTATAGCTGTCGTATCCGCCGGACAGGCGGGCCGAGGGGTTGGCGCTGGTCGCCGTCAGCGGCCGGCCCAGGGCGCGGACCAACGCCATAGCCAGTTCATTCTTCGGCTGGCGCATGCCAATAAAGCCGCTGCCGGCAGACAATAGTTTCAGGCCTCCGTTGCCGCGGGCTTTCAGCGGCAGCACCAAAGTCAGCGGTCCGGGCCAAAAGGCGCGAGCCAGCTTCGCCGCTGCCGGGCTCCACCCGGCGATTTTTTTAGCATAAGCCAAATCGGGTACGACAATATGCACCGGCTTGTTTTTTTGCCGCTCCTTAATGCGATAAAGCCGCTGAATGGCGGACGGATTGCCTGCATCGGCCGCCAAGCCATAGCTGGTATCGGTCGGATAGGCCACCACCAGGCCCTGCTTCAAAGCCAGGGCGCAGGCATGGACGATCTGCCGATGATATTTTTTGGAATAAGCAAGAATTATCATAAATTCCTTGACAAAAACCGGTTTCTGCCTCAAGTTGGAACTAGCAAAGCAAAGGAGGGCTTTGTTATGGAGATCACAGTTGAAGTCTCAAACCTCTATTCTTTCCTGCGGGAAATCAAGAAGGAGGTGACCAACGCTGGGGCCCGGGACACAGTCCTTCTGCTGGCAGAACGGGGCTATAATCTGGAAGACCTGTTCCTCAACCCCGGGCGGATCGAGTCTGCTCTTGCTGCCTTAAGCGAAAGCGACGAGATGGCCAGGCGCCGAATCCGTTTGCAGCCGGGCGATCGGCCCCGCCAGATCCAGCGGGCGATTCTAAGCCAGTTGATGAACAAAATGAAGGAAAAGAACCTCTACATAATCGCCGAGCGTATTTTGGATCAGCGGGCCTAAAGCCGCTAACTAGTGACGGAACCGCCGGGTTCCGTCTCTTTTTTAAATGACCAAGTTCAGCAAACGGTTGGAAACATAAATAATCCGCTTTGCCGCCTGGCCGGCCAGCGCCTGCTTAACCGGAGCCAGCTTTTCCGCCTCCGCCACGGCCGCTGCCTGGCTAGCGCCGTGCGCGACTTTAATCTTTCCGCGGACTTTGCCGTTGACCTGCACCACTATTTCCGCGGTTGACTCCGCAATTTTGGCCGCGTCAAAAGCCGGCCATTTTTCCAGCTGCAGCGATTTTTTGCCGCCCAGGGACCAATGCAGTTCCTCCGCCAAATGCGGGGCAAACGGATAAAGCAAAATCAGAAAAGTCCGCAGTGCCGCCGGGGATATTGCCTCATCCTTTACTTCATTATGGAATTCCATAAAAGCGGAGATGGCGGTATTAAAGCGGAAGCCTTCTATGTCTTCCGTAATTTTTTTAATCAGCTTATGCAGCGCCCGCTGGACTTTGTCGCTGCCTAGGGCCGCCCTTGCCTTGGAACCTGAAACTTGAAACCTGGAACTATTCTGTGCCCACTGCCAAACCCGGTCTAAAAACCTGCGAATACCGACAATCCCGTTGGTCTGCCAGGGCTTGGCATCCTCCAACGGCCCCATGAACATTTCGTACATGCGCAAGGAATCGGCCCCGTAATCCCTAACCACATCATCCGGGTTTATGACGTTGCCCCGGCTCTTGCTCATTTTTTCCCCATCCGGCCCCAAGATCAGGCCCTGGTTGCGCAGCTCTAAAAACGGCTCATTGAATTTCAAGTAGCCGAAGTCGCGCAGGGCTTTGGTAAAAAACCTGGCATAGAGCAGGTGCAGCACCGCGTGTTCGGCGCCGCCGACATAAAAATCCACCGGCACCCACTTTTCCATTTTTTTTGCCGCAGCGAACTTGGATTTATTTTTGGGATCGGCATAGCGCAAAAAGTACCAGGAAGAGTCCACAAACGTATCCATGGTATCATAGTCGCGCTCGGCCTTGCCTTTGCATTTGGGACAGACAACTTTTTTAAAAGATTTGGATCTTTTTAAAGGCGATTCCCCGGTGGGACGGAAGTCAACGTCGGCCGGCAGTTTTACCGGCAAGTCCTTTTCCGGCACCGGCTGCATGCCGCACTTTTCGCAGTAGATAATGGGGATAGGCGCGCCCCAATAGCGCTGGCGGCTGACCAGCCAGTCGCGCAGCTTATATTTGGTGGTTAGCTTGCCATACTTATTGGCAATCTTCAAAATTGCATCCTTGGAAGCCAGGCCGTTGAACTCTCCGGAATTAACCAGCATGCCGTAATCCGTAACCGCTGCCTGCAAACTCTCCCCCGCCTTCCCCTCATTTGGGAGAGGTTTTGCTTCCACCGCCTGCCTGATCGGCAGGTCAAATTTTTTGGCAAAAGCCCAATCACGTTCGTCGTGGGCGGGCACGGCCATAATCGCGCCGGTGCCGTAGCCGGTAATTACGTAATCGGCAATCCAAACCGGGATTTCTTCTTTGCTGGCGGGATTGATGGCTTTAATTCCTTTTAGCTCCACGCCGGTTTTTTCTTTTTCCAGCTGCGTGCGCTGCAGTTCGGATTTCTTTTTGGCGGCTTCAATATAATTCTGAACCTCTTCCCAGTTTGATATTTGATATTTGAGATTTGAGATTGCGGGATGTTCGGGAGCCAACACCAAATAAGTCGCGCCAAAAATCGTATCCGGCCTGGTAGTAAAAACTTTAATATGGCTGTTTTTTTGTCCGCTGATTTCAAAATCTATTTCCGCCCCTGCGCTTTTGCCGATCCAGTTGCGCTGCATCAATTTAATCGGTTCCGGCCAGTCCAACTGATCCAAATCCGCCAGCAGTTCCTCCGCATAATCCGTTATCTTAAAAAACCATTGCGACAGGTTTTTTTGCACCACCTCAGTGCCGCAGCGCTCGCAGGCGCCGTTTATTACCTGCTCGTTCGCCAAAACCGTATTGTCTTTGGGACACCAGTTAACATAGGCCTCTTTTTTGTAAGCCAGGCCGCGGCGGAACAACTGCAAAAACAGCCACTGCGTCCACTTGTAATAGGCCGGGTCCGATGTGTTCAGTTCGCGGCTCCAGTCATAAGAAAGGCCCAAAGACTGTATTTGCTGCCTAAAACGCTTGATGTTCTTTTGCGTGGTCTTTTGCGGATGAATGCCTTCCTTAATGGCGTAATTTTCCGCCGGCAGGCCGAACGCGTCCCAGCCCATGGGATGAAGCACGTTAAAGCCTTTCATCCGATAATAGCGCGAGAGTATGTCGGTGGCAGTGTAACCTTCGGGATGGCCCACGTGCAAACCGGCTCCGGAAGGATAGGGAAACATGTCCAAAACATACTTTTTCTTCTGCCGGCCGCCGTCCTTGGCGGCAAAAGTCTTAAACTTGAGCCAGTAGGTCTGCCACTTTTTTTCTATCTGTTTATGGTTATATTTTTTCATACGGATGGCGATTTAGGGCAGACGGAATAATTTTTTGGCATTGGCGGTGGTCAGCCGGGCAACTTCTTCGGCCGGAATGTTTTTTATCTCCGCGACCTTCTCGGCCACATACCGTACGTAGGCCGGCTCGTTGCGCTGGCCGCGGTGCGGAATCGGGGTCAAATAAGGACAGTCGGTTTCCAGGAGTATTCTATCAGGCGGCGCCAGTTCCACCAACTTCTTCATATTACCGGTCTTGTCAAAAGTGACAATCCCGTTAAACGAAACATAAGCGCCCAAATCCAAAAATTTTTTAAAAAACTCCGGCGTATGAGTGTAACTGTGGATTTCAAAGCGCATCTCCCGGACTTTTTCTTCCTCAAAAAGCGCAAGCATATCCTGGTATAATTCGTTACTGCCCTGCTGCGGCCTGCTGTGAACCACCAGGACTTTGTCATGTTTTTTGGCAAAACCGATTTGCCGGCGAAAAGCGTCAAGCTGTTTTTTCTTGACTGTTTGATGAATGCCTGTATCTTCCGGCAAACGGTAATAATCCAAGCCGCACTCACCGATTCCCACGACTTTCGGATCTTTTACCAGCGGCTCATATAAGCTAAAGTCAAAATCCTCTTCCCGGGACAAAAACCTGCTTTCTTCCTCCTCCACTCGCTGGGAATGGGTATGCTCCGGATGAAGCCCGATTACCGCATATATGCCTGTCTCAAACTGGCCGGCCAGTTCCACCGCCTGCCGGCTGGTGTCTATTTGCGAGCCCACATTGATTACATTAACGCCCGCGTCCAAAGACCGCTGTAAAGTTTCCCTGGCATCGTCTAAAAACGAATGAAAATTTACGTGGGCATGAGTATCAATCAGCATGGCAGCAGCTATTCTATCCTTGGAAACAACTTAGGAATAGTTTTTAAAGACGGATCGGCCAAAACAGACAATATCTTCCTGCTTGTTTCAGGCAAAAACGGAGCCAGAGCGGCGGCAATGCCAGCCAGGCGCAGCAGCAGATATTCTATGTCCCGCTTTCCCGCTGCCGCATCGGTCTTGATGGTTTTGAACGGTTCCCTCTTCTGGATGAATTCGTCGCAGTCTTTAATCTCCCGCCAGACCGAGTCAATCGCATTCTTAATTTCATAATGATCCAGAGCGCCGAGGAGGTTTGGCCGATTGGCAGGCGCAGCGGCCGGCACCGTCAGGCC
>CAZJLL010000100.1:0-2446 GCA_964547145.1 uncultured Candidatus Saccharibacteria bacterium
GCCATGACCGGCGACGGCGTCAACGATGCTCCCTCGCTGGTGGCGGCGGATCTGGGCGTAGCCATGGGCCGCATTGGCACGGAAGTGGCCAAGGAGTCGGCCGACATTGTCCTGCTGGACGACAACTTGGGCAGCATTATCACCGCCATTAAGGAAGGCCGGGTCATGTATGAGAACATTAAAAAGTCCCTGCAGTTTTTGTTTTCCACTTCTTTCGGCGAACTGCTGACTATTGTCATAAGCCTTTTGGCCGGGCTGGCTTTTCCCGTTACGGCCATCCAAATTCTGTGGCTGAATCTTATTACCGATCCGCTGTCCGGCGCCGCGCTGGCGCTGGAAAAGGAAGGCGGCCATATTTTGAACCGCCGCCGCGGGCGCGGCGGCCTGTCCCGCTTTTTTATAGACGGTCCCATGCTCTGGCACATGGCCTTGGTGGCGCTGGTCATGGCAGCAGGTACTATTTACCTGTTCCAGGTTTACTATCAGCTGGACCCGGCCCGGGCAAGGAGCATGGCATTGACGCTGCTGGCGGTATTCCAGTGGTATAATTCGTTCAACTGCCGCTTTACCAAGCGCAGCCTGCTGGCCGGCGGCTTGTTCGGCAACTGGTATTTGTGGCTGGCGCTGGCTGCCAACGTACTGCTGCAGCTGGCGGCGCTGAACTGGTCCTGGCTGAGCCGGATTTTGGGCACCGTGCCGCTTGGCTGGACCGATTGGTTGGTGGTGGCGGTATTGGGCCTGGCCGTGATTGCGGCCGATGAAGTGCGCAAGTGGTTTTACCGCCGCACCGCGCCGGTTTGACTTTTATAGTATGGCGGCGGGAATTAGCGCCGCCGGCCGAAACCAAAAGCAGCGGCAGCCGATTCGGCGCCCAAAGCCCTTGCGGGCTTTGGGCGCCTTTTATGCGGCAGCGGGTTGTGTTAAACTAGAAGCAGAAAATATATGACTAAACCCAAAGCTAACCGGCAGGAAAACGCGCAGGGCCTGCCGCCGACTATTTTGACCATCTTCGGTGCGACCGGCGACCTCTCCGCCGATTATCTGCTGCCGGCCTTGCTGCGCATGAGCCAGCAGCGGATGCTGCCGCGCGACTTTAAGCTCGTCTGCGTGGGACGGCGGGATTTGGACGCCAAAAGCTACTTAAAATTTATCGTGGACAAATCGGCCAGCTTAAAAACCGTGCCCAAAGCGGATCGCGATGCCTTTTTAAAGCACCTGATTTATTATCGGGGCGACCTGGAACAGCCGGACAGCTTTGCCGGCTTGGCCAAACTGTTGGCCGACCGGGAGCGGCCGCGCCATGCCTGCTACAACCGGCTGTTTTACTTTGCCACGCGGCCGCAGCAGTTTGCGGCCATTACCAGGATTTTAAAGGATTCCGGCCTGCTGCTGTCCTGTGCCAAACACGGCCGGCAGGCGCGGGTGCTGGTGGAAAAGCCGTTTGGCTTTAATCTGGAATCGGCACGGACGCTGAACCAGCTCCTGCTGAAGTATTTTACCGAAGATCAGATTTACCGCATTGACCATTACGCGGGCAAGGAGACGGTGCAGAACATGATGGTAGTGCGCTTTGCCAACAGCCTGTTTGAGCCGCTGTGGAATAATCGCTTTATCGACCACGTGGAGATTAGCGTTTTGGAAAAAGACGGGGCGGAGAACCGGATTGATTTTTACGACCAGGCCGGGGCGATTAAGGATTTTCTGCAAAACCATATTTTGCAGATGCTGGCGCTGCTGGTCATGGACGAGCCTTACAATTTAACGCCGGAACAGATCCGCGACCAGAAAGTAAAAGTGCTCAAGGCGTTGCGGCCGCTGGGGGATGCGGAACTGCGCCGCGATTTGGTCAAAGGCCAGTATCAGGGTTACCGCCGGGCCGCTCCTGAAAGCAGGACGGAAACTTATTTTGCCTTAAAGACCGCGCTTGATTTGCCGCGCTGGGCCGGCGTGCCGATTTATTTGCGCAGCGGCAAGCGGCTCTCTAAAAAATTGACCCAGGTTTCCGTGCACTTTAAAGAGGCGGCCCGCTGCTTGTTTAATAATTGTTCGGCCAACATTTTAACGTTCCGCATCCAGCCTGACGAATCGGTGCATTTGCAAATTAACAATAAAGTTCCGGGTTTCGGCGTGGACCTGCATCAGGGCGACTTGGCCTTCGGCTACGAGCAGGCTTTTGCCGGAAAATTGCCGGGCGCTTATGAGCGGCTGCTGTTGGATTTTATAGAAGGAGATCAGCGGTTGTTTATCCGCAGCGACGAGATTGAGGCCTCCTGGCGTTTTGTGGATTCCATTACCGAAAATCCGGCCTATAAGGATTTGCCGTTGTATCCGTACAAGCCAGGCAGCAACGGCCCGGCAGCGGCCGACGAATTCATGGCCCGGGATTTGCGGGAGTGGTGGACGAAATAATTGACAAAAATAAAGGAGTTAAGTATGTAAGGATATA
>CAZJLL010000101.1:0-10476 GCA_964547145.1 uncultured Candidatus Saccharibacteria bacterium
GAGCGCCAAATTAAGCGCTGGAAGGCCATTGCCCGCCATATTGCCCAGGTCAAAAAATACTGCAAGCGCGGCGACCTAAGCTGCCGTCCGGCCCAGCGCCAGGCAATTCTGCATTGGGCTTACGACAGCAGGAAAATGTAAACTTTCCAAGGTAATTCATTATTAACTCGCAACTAATTGTTTATGAACAACAAAACCGAAGGCACCGGTGCAATTGCGTCTGCGCTGCTGGTGCTGTTTTCCGCCATACTTAATCCGATCATTTCCGTGATTATCGCGATTGCAACACTCGCATCTTTAGGAATTTACCATTTGGTAAAGAAAAATTGAATGATATAATATCTTTAGAGGTCTTAAAGGCTCGCCGTTTGGCGAGTTTTTTTGAATATTAATAGAAAAAAGTGAACAAAAAAATTTTAGTTAAAGCCGGAATAATAATAGTCATCATCGCGGCGGTAGCGGTTGCTTTCCGCTTTTTTACACCAGAAGACACCTGGCTGTGTCAAAACGGACAGTGGGTTAAGCACGGCAATCCCCTCTTAGAACATCCGACTCAAGGCTGCAGCGCGGAAAAAACTACGGCCGAACAAATAACCCAAATTTTAAGCAAAAAATACAACCAGCCCGAAAACGGCCTGATAATCGAGGTTACAACAGACACCGGGACTTTTGCCAAAGGCACCTATAATCAGCCTAATGCCGGCGGCGGGCTGTGGTTTGCGGTTAAAACCGCCGAGGGTTGGCAACTGGTTTTTGACGGTAATGGAATTATCCCGTGCGATGCCGCCAATAAGTATGACTTTCCTGACGACATAATTTCGCAGTGTCTGGATACGGCAAATCAAAACCAGCTTATAGAGAGAGCCCATGCAAATATCGTCTTGCCCCATGGGTACACCCTTTCTTCCTATACCGAAGAAAAAGTTTTGGACACCGCGTGCGTAACAGACAGCGACTGTCATACCCCGGCCGAATACCAAATGATATCCCGCTGTCCAATGACCACCCTGTGCCTAAGCAAACAATGCACTGTGGTGTGTCCGAATCATACAGATAATTAATCACCGCCCGGCGTTATGTTTTCGGGCGAGCCTCATGCGCCGCTTCTTTGTTTTACTTTATTTCCAATTTTTTAGCAGGACGGGTCTTTAAAACCGGTTTCGAAATTGACCCGGACATCTCAATACTTGTGCCCGATTTTTATGAACGAAGGCAAAACCGCGCGGCATAATGCCGCGCGGTTTTGCTTGGCGCATCCCTTAATTAACTGCCCTATTGGTTACATATCAGGAGGGTGACTGCGGCCGAATATTGCCGACAGCACCTCCTCCCTGTCATCCACAGTCAGCAATATACTTTCCCGGTCTTGTTTGTCTGATCCGAGCAGGGACAAAAGAGCGTAGGGATTGTCGTCACCCGCAATGCGATTACAGGAAAGCTTCCCGCAACCCGGACACGAATGCACAAGCATAAGCTCGCCATTGGATTTAAAGGTCAGCCCCGCCGGCTGCATTCTGGATCTGCAATCAGAACGCCGATCTCCCGGTGTCTTAAGATCAACGTGTTTTGACCAAAGGCATAACGGACAATGGTTACGATGCTTGGTGCCCCAGGAGATATTGGAGATAACAGCCTTACAGTTCAGGCATCTGAAGGATGCCTGTTCAAAATAAAATCTTTGTTAGGATTGTTTAAATTCATAGTAGGATAATTAATTTTCAGGCAAAACAAAACACCCGCTTGCGGGGTGTATGGCCAAAATTATTCTACTTATAGGGTGAGAAAAATTACGACAATACAAAATGCCCGCAAGGGGTTTGCGCGACATCTTGTTTTGAACGTGAGATTACGATAATTAACATCCGCGGTCATTATAATCCTTTCAGGCTCTCTCAGTCAATGCGGAGGATGTGCCAAAATTCCAAATTTTTGCCCAAGCAAAGTTTCTTATTTTTCAGACAAATTTTTGATTTATTTCAGTTAGTTTAGGCGGTTTTTGCGGAAAAACCGTTTTTTGCTATACTAAATCCACAATCGCGACGACGATGAAACCAAAATTCTTGAAGATTGGAAGCATGGCCTTGGCGCTCATGGCAGCGTGTATTTTTAATCGTGCCCAGGCCAAACCGTTGACCTACGAGCTTCTCGCCAACCCCGGCGCGGAGACCATTAATTTTAACGGCTGGAATCTCACCAACAGCGGCGACAGCGGTTTTGGCGTTAACGGCAATCTTTCATGGGTGCACAGCGGCAGCTATTCGTTTGTCTCTTCTTATGATTGGGATACAATGAGCCAAGAGATTGACCTTTTAGCCAAAGGTTATACTGCCGCCGGCTTAGATAGCCAGCCTATCATTAACGCCAGCGATTTTGTGGCCGGCCATTGGCCCAACGGAGCGGATTTATATGACGTTAAGGTTGAGCTGCGCGACGCCAGCCACAACGCCATTGCCAGTTTTGACACCGGCCAACAGACGGCCGCCGGCGATCAGGTTTGGACGCAAATCTCACACACCTTTACTGCCTATGGCCTGGGCGTGCGCTATATTTATTTTGAACAGGATGGACGCGATGCGGAATTTTGGGCGGGCAATTACGGCGCCGCCTTCGACGACGCTTCCGTGACTATCGGCGGTCCCGGGCCGGCCGTATCAATCACCTCTCCGGCCAGCGGCCAAACCTTAACAGCCTGGTCCCCCGGCGTCAATTGGGGCGCAAGCACCAGCTGTCTGTATTCCTACGACAACACCGCTTATACGGCGGTAGATTGCAGCAAGAACGGCTCAGATATCCCCCAAGACCAAACAAGCCTTACGCCGACGCTCTATATTTTAGGAATTGACGATTCCGCCAACTCTACAATTGCCCGATCAAGCTTTACATGGCAGCCCGCTAACAGCCTGGCGTATGGCCTGGCCGGCTATTGGAAGCTGGATGAAAGCGCGGCGGGAAGCTGTGCCGGCGGAAATGATGCCTGCGACAGCAGCGGCAATAACCACGGGACTTATTCCGGATCGCCGGCGGCATCAACCACCGTCCCTGCGCTTAAATTTTCCGACCCCCGCTCTTTAAGCTTTAACGGCAGCACCGACTACATTACCATCAACCGGCCGGTGGCTAACGACTTCACTATTTGCGCCTGGATTAAAACCGCTGCGGCCGGCAATGGCACCGACCATTGGACGCTTATGCCGATTATGGACTCCGAGGTTTCAGGCCTGGCCAGTGATTTTGGCTTTGGAATTAACTCGGCCGGCAAACTGGCTTACGGCAATGGCGGCTCCTACGACAGTACCATCACCGGCAGCGCCACTCTAACCGACAATGCCTGGCATCATGCCTGCGTAACGCGCGCTCAAGATACCGGCCTGGATAGCTTGTATGTGGACGGGGGCCTTGATGCCACCGGCACTACGGACACCTCTATATTAAACGGCAATGCCGATGCCAGGATCGGCTACGGCTACGACGGCACCAATCCCCAATATTTTAACGGGCTGCTTGATGAAGTGCGGGCCTATCAGCGTGTCTTGAATCAAAGCGAGATTGCGCTTTTGGCCGGCGGTTATAATTCAATCGACCAGACCCCGCCGGTAATTACGCTGTTGGGCGGTTCAGCAGTCAGCGTCCAAACCGGCAGCGGCTACATTGATGCCGGCGCCACGGCCAGCGACGATGTTGACGGAAATCTAACCAGCAGCATTGTCGTATCTAATCCCGTGAATACTTCTATTGCGGGAACTTATACAATTAGCTATAACGTCAGCGATTCATCCGGCAACGCCGCCGCAACCGTTACCCGCACGGTTACTGTCACGGCCCCGGCCGGAGGCGGCGCGGCCCTGCCGCCGGCGGCTTACAGTCCGCCCGCCGCGCCTGCCGGAGGGTTTAATATAATCGTGAATCAGGGAACAACGGCGGTCACTAGTCCCGACCTAACCATTAGCAGCAATGCCGGGACAGACATTAAATATATAGCGCTGTCTACGTCGCCCGATTTTAAAAACACCGGCCTCATTCCGTACCAGCCAAAGGTAAGCTGGAATCTATGCGGTGCGACGCCCGCTTGTCCGAATGGCCCATATACTATTTATGCGAAATTTTATACCTCATGGGGCCAACAAAGCAGCGCCATAACTTTGGCGGTCAATTTAAAGCAAGCGTCAAATAAGCTGTCAGAGTCAGCACTGCAATTAAGTCCAAATCCCGGCCGCGCCGGCGGCGCCATCACTCAAACCCTAAAACGCGGCAGCCGCGGCATGCAAGTCAGCCTTCTGCAATCCTTGCTGGCCCAAGATTCCGCTGTTTACCCCGAAGGCCAGGTTAGCGGATATTTCGGCGGGCTAACCCAGCTGGCTGTACAAAAATTCCAGATGAAATATAAAATTGCGAATGTCCGCAGCCTTGGTTTTGGCATAGTCGGTCCTTTAACACGCACAAAGTTAAACCAGCTCTTAAAATAAACGGCTTAGCGGCTGTGAAAGTCTGGCTGGAAATTTAAGTTCTTTTTGCCCTGAAAACCAGCTCAATCGCCCCAATACTCAATTTTTGTGCAGTTATTAAATAATTATGCCGCAAAAAAAGTATAAAATTTTAATAACAATTATAATTTCTGCCCTTGCCATAATTGTTATTGGGGTATACTTGCATTCGCCAAAAAGGGCGACTGCCCCAAATTCAAACCAGAGCGCTTCGGCCCCGGCCGCAACTTCCACGCCCCCCGCTCAAATAGTTTTAAAAACTGCCGCTGTCAATTTAAAAACAGGCAAAAAATTCTTTTTAAACATTCCGCAAAATTACAGCTTAAGCGTAGCGGCGCAAGGGTTCCGGCATGCCAGGTTTATGGCGCTGAGTCCGGACGGACGGCTATTTTTAGGCGATCTAACAAGCGCCAGCGATGCAACTACCGGAAAAATTTATGTATTGGACAATTTTGACGAACAGTCAGGCGAATTCAAGACTCAAAATGTTTACTTAAGCAACCTGCGCAATCCCAACAGCATTGCCTTTTATACCGATGGCGGCGGCTCAACTTGGATGTATGTGGCTTTAACCGATAAATTAGTCCGCTACAAATATGCAGCCGGACAAAATACTCCGGCATCCGCAGCCCAGATCATAGCAACTCTTCCCGGCACTCCGCCAGCCGTGGCCAATGGTTTTTGGCATTTTACCAGAACCGTTGCCGTGCATGACAACGAAATATATTTGTCTATTGGCAGCAGCTGCAACTCCTGCGAACAAAGCAATGCCGGCAGGGCCATTATTGTAAAAATGGACCCCGATGGCGGCAATAGGCAAACCGTGGCCAGCGGACTTAGAAATGCCGTTGGCTTAACTTTCGCAGGCAGCGATCTTTACGCCACGGCCAACGAGGTGGACAATTTGGGCGACGACAAACCGGATGATTTGCTGTATAAAATCATGCCGGGGGTAAATTACGGATGGCCTTACTGTTATGAGTCGGGCAATAAAATTTATCACGACGGTTCGCAAAATTGGAAAAATACTTTTGATTGTTCGCAAGTGCCTTTGGCCTGGGCGGCATTTGCGCCGCATAGCGCGCCTTTGGGCTTGGCTTACGTTGGCAATGCCTTTGGCGACAAAACTTTGAGTAACTCGTTTTTAGTGGCGCTTCATGGCTCAACCAATCCGGGGGAAGGAGCCGGCAATGCCGTGGTTATGAGCAGACAGGGGCAAAATGCGGTAGATATTGTTTCGGGATTTTTACAGAATAGCCAGCGGCTGGGCCGGCCCGTGGATATTTTAATTAATAATGACCGCTCGTTCTTTGTCAGCGACGATTCAAACGGCGTAATTTATTATCTTTCTTACCAGTCATAGCCATGCGGGCAAACCCGACTAACTTTAAAGAGTTAAAATTTGTCTTTAATCCTATACGCGCCGTTGCTTGATGCGCAAAAGATCGTGGCCAAGGCAGCGCGGATTATCAAGTCAACCTTTGCCAAGGGCCAGCGGTTGCAGCCAAAGGCGGACTCTGCGGAAAAGCGACAAACGAAAGTAAAAGCAAAAATACGCGGGACGTCCCTAACGGCGGCAACGCGTGCTTCTTCTTTTTATTTGCATGCTACTTCTTAGAAATGCCTAATTTCTTTTAAAAATTTTTTATAGATTTTGACCTTTTATTTATATGTAAAGTATACTTGACATAATTCTAGCCTAGTTTATAATTGCAATATGTCAAGTATACTTAACAAAAAGAAAGGAAACAAATGCGACTAAAATCTAGTTTATTCAGCCTGGCGGCGCTGGCACTGCTGGCCGCCGGCTGCAACCAGCAGACGGCCGGCAATAATCAAAGCACTCCGCCTGACTCTTCCGCCATGATGCACGACCAATCCAGCACCTCCCCCGGCCAAATGACGCCGACCGCTGCCGCTGCGGCCGGTTCCATGACGGCTTCCAGCAGCGGCGATTCCGTAATGGAAGGCGAAGGCGCTAAAGGCGGCGCCGATACAATGTCCAGCAGCAGCGACGACAGCATAATGGAGCGCTAAGTTAATTGGTACAAGACCCGTCTGCTTTGGAAATAACAACAATAATTCTATGATGCAAATACTCTTTGCTGTACTAGCGGGCGTTTTAACCGTTACCGCGCCTTGCATTCTGCCTATGCTGCCAATTTTGCTTGGCGCGTCGGTCGGCCGGCAAAGCAGGCGGCGGCCACTGCTCATTGTCAGCGGCTTTATTATCAGCTTTGCCGCGGCCAGCCTTATCCTATCAGCCCTGATTGACCGTTTGGGACTATCGCCTAACACCATCCGCAATGCGGCCATAATTATTTTGGCGGTTTTCGCCGTTTTTATGATTTGGCCCAGGCCCTTTGAATTGCTGGCCCTGAAGATGTCGGGCGCAATAAATAAAGCCAGCCAAGCGGGCAAAGGTCCGGGAAATGCGAGCGCGCTGCTGCTTGGTTTGATTTTAGGGATTGTTTGGACCCCTTGCGCCGGCCCGGTGCTGGGAGCCATTTTAACCTTGATTGCCGCCCAAGGTACCACAGCCAAAGCTGCCGCGCTGGTCGTCGCTTATGCCTTAGGCGCCGGCACACCCATGCTAATTATCGCCTACGGCAGCCAATGGCTGACCGCCCAAGTAAGGTGGCTGGCCCAATATGCCGCCAGAATCCAGCAAGTGTTCGGCGTGCTGGTTTTGCTCCTGGCCGCAGCAATGTATTTTCAATATGACACGCTCATTGAAAACCGGCTGACCGCCCTGTTTCCCCAAAGCAGCCTGGAAAACCGGCTGACCGCGGCCGGCAATCCTATAAATAATTACGTCCCCGCAAGCCAGGTTCCTGCCGGCATGCCTCAAATTAGTTTCCAGAACTATGGCCCGGCGCCGGACTTTACCGGCATTGACCGCTGGCTGAATTCCGACCCCTTAACCATTAAAGATCTGCGCGGCAAGGTGGTGCTGGTGGATTTTTGGACCTTTTCCTGCATCAACTGCATTAGAACCCTGCCTTATGTCACCAAGTGGTACGATACCTACGAAAATCAAGGCCTGGTAGTGGTCGGCGTACACACGCCCGAGTTTGGCTTTGAAAAGGATACTGGCAACGTCAGCGATGCCATCAAACGATTCAACATCCGCTACCCGGTGGCGCAAGACAATGAATATGCCACCTGGAATGCTTATAATAATGAGTATTGGCCAGCGGAATACCTAATTAATCAAAATGGAGAAATCGTGCACGAGCACTTCGGCGAAGGCGACTACGATGTTATGGAGAATGCCATCCGCGAACTATTGAAAATAAATACTGCGGTCGGCGCGGATAATGGCCAAAACCTTAGCGGGGTGCAATCGCCGGAGATGTACTTTGAGCCTGACCGGCTGCAATACCTCACGCCCGATCAGCAGCAAAGCAGCCAGCCGCAGGAGTATACGTTTACCCAAAACCTAGCCCTGAACAATTTTGCCCTGCAGGGACAGTGGCAGTTCAACCAGGACCACGCCCGGCTAACCAAAGGGCCCGGAGCTATCCGCCTGAAATTCTCCTCGGGCAAAGTCTATATGGTTGCCGCTGCGGACCGCCCGACTACTCTTAAAATTTCAGTGGATGGGAAACCCCAGCACGATGTGGTTGTGCAAGCATCCCAACTATACACTTTGTTTGATTCAAATAACTATGCCCCGCACCTTTTGGAAATCAGCATTCCTGATGCAGGCTTCATGGCTTTTACCTTCACTTTCGGATAGCCGAAGTTTGATTTATAATACCTCCAATGATTGCCAATAAAATTAAAAATTGCCGCGAGGGGAAAAATCTCACCCAGCAGCAGCTGGGCGATGCTGCCGGCGTCTCCAGACAGACCATTATTGCTATTGAAAAAGGCAATTACGAACCTTCTTTGGGCTTGGCTATAAAACTGGCTAAAATTTTTAAAGTCAGCGTGGAGGATCTGTTTATTGTAAAATAATCATGCGCTTATGAAAACGATTATCTATTATCTTCTGCTCTTGGTTTTTATTGCCCTGATTGCGGGATTTTTAACATTCGGCCGGCCCGCCGCCATGGGCATGAGCCAAATGATAACGGTATCGGCCGCTCTTGCATTTTACGCACTGGCCATGTCAATAGTCGGTGAAGGGGTCAAACAAGACGAGCGGGAAATTTTGCATCGCAATCTGGCCAATCGGGCCGGCTTAATTGCGGGCTTGGCTATTTTTTCGCTAGGGATTATTGTTCAATTATTCGCCCACCGGATTGATTACTGGCTGTTGTCTGGCTTGGTGGCCATCAACCTGACCAAAATAATCAGTTTAATTTATTTGGACAACAACAAATAAACATACGGCGCCCATATTCCCCTTTTTAAAGATGGCGCGGCAAAATTATTCGAGCTTGGCGAAATGATTACTTTCTAACAAATAAAACAATAACAATCATGAAGAAAACCACGGGCCCGGTGCATGCCCTGCCTCAAGATTTAAAACAAACCCTGACTGCGGCCCCGAAGGCGAAGGCGGTTTGGGATAGCATTACCCCGTTGGCGCGCAACGAGTGGATTTGCTGGGTAACCTCTGGCAAAAAGCGGGAAACGCGGACAATCAGGCTGAAAAAAGCAATCTCCAAGCTGCAAAGCGGCATGCGCCGGCCGTGCTGCTGGGCCGGCTGCCCGCATCGGCATAAATAAGGCATGCTTTGAAAATTTTACCTGCAGCAATAGGCCTGCATCAAGCGAGTGTGGTGCCTAAAATCGGCACTGCCCGCGTTTTTGTTTGTATATACGTGGTATAATAAAATTAACTTGGATTTGAGCTTGCCCCAACCCGGCAGAGAGGCCGATTTTCCCGCTTCCAGCAGGATATTTGCCGATAGAGACAAAACGCTTTTTAAAATTTTTGCCGACTCATGACATTTTTTGCCAAAAATCAAAATTTTTTCCTGGCAGCAGTTTTGCTGTTTTTTTTCACCCCTCTGCCGCCTGTCCGGGCGGCGGTAACGGTAAATCAAAAAGCTGCCTCCGCATTCTTGTTTGCCACATCAACCAGCGCCACATTGGCCGCCCCGCCAGCGGCAGGCGATTTGTTGTGTGCCAATATCGGCATATTAAGCGGCGCTTCTCCGGTAACGGGCGTAAGCGGCGGCGGCGTGTCCTGGTCCCGCGTAATTTCCCGTTCGACTACCGGATTAACAGGTGAATTATGGTGCGGCTTCAATGCCGGCGGCAGCGGCACAACCACCATCAGCACTACAATCACCACGGCCAAAGTAGTGGGGTTTACCGTTGCAGATTTTACCGGCTTACCCAATCCAAGCTTATGGTCCATTGATAGCGCCGCTTCGACCACGGCAAGTTCATCGTCGCTGTCGGCCGGACCGGTTACGGGCACCAGCCAGCTGCCGGAAATCATGCTCGGCGCGGCTACCATGAATACCAGCGCAACCCAAAGCTTGAGCGCGGGCCCCACTGGAGGATTCAACACCCTGACCAACGTATTTAGCGGCAACCTTTCGGCCCTTTCGGCCTGGCAGCTGGCTACAGGTACGGCAGCCACTTCCTGGACCGGCACCCAGTCCGGCAACTGGATTGGACTGCTCGCCGCCTTTAGCCAGGCCGCCACATCCACGCCGCCGCAAAATCTGGCCGCCAGTCCGGGCAATGGGCAAGTCGCCTTATCCTGGAATGCACCGGCCTCAACCGGCGGCCTGCCGCTATCCTCTTATTTTGTGGAGTACAAAACCAGCGCCTCCCCCACCTGGCTAGCCTTTGCTTCGGCCGGCGCCAGTACGACCACAACAACAGTGAACGGCCTGCTCAACGGCACATCATACGATTTTCGCGTTTCGGCGACCAATCCGGCCGGCACGTCTACCCCGGCGGTTGCCAGCGCCACGCCCGCCCTCACGCCGCCCAATCCGCCGCAAAATTTAACCGCCACACCCCGCGGATCAGCCGTAGTTTTGGCTTGGAACGCTCCGGAAGACAACAACATGCCGGTGGATGA
>CAZJLL010000102.1:0-5381 GCA_964547145.1 uncultured Candidatus Saccharibacteria bacterium
TTGGCTCTGGCCGGCTTGGCCAGCATAACTATCACCGGCGGCTTGGGAGGTATTATGGTTTACGGGCCCGGGGTTGATCCGGTATTTGGTTTGTTCTATCGGCTGTTGTTTCCGTAAAATTCCGCATGCGGGTATAGTATAATGGCAATATATTAGCTTCCCAAGCTAAGGACACGGGTTCGATTCCCGTTACCCGCTCCAATCAGAACTTAAAGCCCTTTGACGCACCCTGTCAAAGGGTTTTCTGTAAGTAAATTGCGGGTTTTGGTCAGTTAGTGGCGAGTTCGATAGTAAGAAGTGTAGCAGTTCGCTTTTCTCGTCAGGAACTAATTTATTAAGGAGGAAAATAGAACTGAAAATAAAAAAGGTATATAATTAAGGCAGTTATTTAAAAAATTATGAAAAAATTATTTTATATATTACCCATAATTTTGCTGGCCGCAGGATGTAATTTATTTGGTTCTAACGGCACAAAGCCGTCAGACCAGGTTGCAAACCGGAGCCAAACTGCGCAAAGCGGCTCTTTGCAGCAACAGGGCGAATCGTGGAAGACTTTTTCAAGAGCCGACTTTCAGTTAAGTTTCAACTATCCGGCGGATTGGAACGTTGTCGTAAGTTCGGATGAGCCGGATTTTCTTATTCTCTTATTATATCAAGGACAGGCTAAAACAACGGGCCAAGAAGACTTGCGACTTGATGTTTACAAGAACAGCAAACAGGAAGAGGAGAATATCGACCAAGACGCGGGAGGGCTCAAATACAATGCCCAACTTACCTTAGGCTCGACAATCTGGAAAGTGTTTAACGAACCCTTGCAGCCAAAAGCCAATGAGCTGGCTCTTTATTACTTAAGACACTGGCAAGACTCCAACCTGTATGTTGTAAATGGCAGGCCGGGCCAAACAAGCCTTGATCTTATTCAAACTCAAATTATTTCCAGCTTTCAGTTTTAACCCAATTTCTATTATCCCGTTGGGTTAATTCAGGAACGTAAGCTGCCCGTCAGTCCTGGCAATTTTATTGCAGAGTTTGTTATACTAAAGAAGAGGCTGGGCAAAATAAACAAATATAAATATATTAGAAATGGTTTTAATCGGACCATCTCAAGAACAGCGGGGGTTTACTTTAATAGAACTTTTGGTGGTCATTAGCATTATAGGCTTAATGGCCAGCGTGGTTTTGGTGTCATTAAACGGGGCCAGAAAAAAGGCGCGCGATGCAAAGCGTTTGGCCGATATCCGCCAGTTCCAGTCGGCTTTGGAATTATATTATGCCGACAATAATCAATATCCAGCTTCGGGCGGCGCAACAACTCCGAACAATATTTGGTCCAATAGCAGCGACAGCAGCTGGAATGCGTTGCAGACTGCATTGTCAGCTTATGTCTCCAAGCTGCCCAAAGATCCTTCGGAAAATAACAACCCCGCCGAATGGGGAGGTAGCGGTTATCATTATTCCTATTTTTCTTACGGCTATGGCTGCCCGCAGCAATGGTATATGATTGTCTATCAGTTGGAAACTGCCAATGGGCCGGATCCCGGCGTGACCACTTGCGACGGCACATTTTTTCAATACGGCGGCAGCGCGCCAACTACTGCAGTTAAGACAGTGGGGCTTAGGGCAAAATAATTGTTTTAAATTATGAACAAGCGCGATTTGGAATTTTTATACGAAATTGGGACGCTGAAGAGTATGAAGCGTTTTAATCAGCATGTCAGCCTGGACACGTCCAGCGTGGCCGAACATATGTATCGCGTAATCTGGCTAGCCCTGCTTGTTTCGCGCATGGAAAAAGCCGGGGACGAGGCGGTTATTGTCAAAATGGCCATGGCGCATGATTTGGCTGAAACCCGCACTTCGGATTTAGGCTACATCCAGAAGGTTTATGTGGAGGCGGACGAAGACCGCGCGCTCGGCGATACGTTTGAGGGGACGTCGCTGCAGGACTATTATAACGACGTGCTTAAGACCTACGAAGCCCGGGACAGCATTGAGGCTAAAATCGTAAAAGACGCGGACAATTTGGACGTGGATTTGGAACTGAAAGAGATGGCGGCCAACGGTTTTGCGGTTCCGCCCGAGTGGGGCGGCTTTAGGCGGATGATTCGGGACGAAAAATTATATACTGAATCGGCCCGGCAGATTTGGGATCAGATCCAAAAAAGCAGCATTCACGACTGGCATACCAAGGCCAATAAGTGGCTAAAATTGCCCAACGCGGGCAAATAGATAAAAAAGGAAGACGGCCCCGACTTGGCGTCGGGGCCGTCCTTTTAGAATTTCCCGGGGTGGGCGTCGCCGGGATGCCGGCGGTCATCCTGGAGCCGGGAAATAAGCTGCTGTTGATTTGTTCCGTTCAGGGAGATGTAGTTACCTGAACACGGAATTTTTATGGCAGGTTTGCTGCTCAACAGCTGGATATAGTCCGCGGTGGTCCGGTCAAACTCCGTCCAGAATTCGGACAAAGGAAAACCTACGTCGGCGTCGGTCAAAGGCATCTGCCGACCGGCAGAGAAATTTAGGTATCTGCGTATGCGGTATAGTTTGTTCGCGTGTTCGTTTACGGCACAGAGATCGCCGTCAAACTCCGCAATATACCGAGCCTCATGGTAAGGGGCAAGGGTCTGGTAATCCTTCCAGGCCTTTGCGACGCGCCGGGCTTGTTGGGTTTTTACCGTAATCCTGCCGTCCGGCGTAAACCAGCATAGCAGCGGCGTGCCAACCAGCAGGCAAATTGCCAAAGCAAGCATTATCCAAAACGCCTTTCCGTTCATGCGTCCTCCTAAATCAAACCGGCCTTATTATAAATCCAAATTGTCTTGCCCGTAAATACTTGCTAAAATATAACTATTATCCCTTACAAAAGCCCACAAAACCATGCCGGAAACCAAAAAGCTTTCTTTGGAGCCTTATAAAGGCACCCGCGATTTTTATCCCGAAGACCAGTTCGTGCAGGAATACATTTTCCGCGTCTGGCGCCGCGTGGTTGAGTCTTACGGCTATCTGGAATATGCCGCTTCGCTGCTGGAAGAAACCGAGCTCTATAAAGCCAAAAGCGGCGAGGAAATTATTAACGAGCAGACCTATTCGTTTACCGACCGCGGCGGCCGCGAAGTGACCATCCGGCCGGAAATGACGCCGACCGTGGCGCGCATGGTGGCGCAGAAGCGCAAGGAGTTGTCTTTCCCGCTGCGCTGGTATTCTATTCCCAATTTGTTCCGCTACGAGCGCCCCCAGCGCGGCCGTTTGCGCGAGCACTGGCAGCTGAACGTGGACATGTTCGGTGTGGAATCAGTGGAAGCGGACTTGGAGCTGATTAGCATCGCCTACGACATTATGAAGGCCTTTGGCGCCAAAGACGGGCAGTTTGAAATCAGGCTGAACTCGCGCAAACTGTTGAATGCCACGGCCCGGATCCATAATTTAAGTTCGGAACAGGAATACCGTTTAACCAAGCTGCTGGATAAAGCGGAAAAAATCACGCCGGCGGCCTTTGCGGAAAAGCTGGTGGAGATCTGCGGCAGCCCGGACAAGGCGCGGCTGGTGGACCGGCTGATTAAAACCACCACGCTGGCGGAATTGGACGAGGAATTTAAGAAGGATGACGGGGTCAGGCAGCTGACTCAAGTTTACCAGCGGCTGCTGGACAAAGGCATCAGCAACGTAAAATTCAAATATACCCTGGCCCGGGGCCTGGATTATTATACCGGGGTGGTGTTTGAGATGTATGACACTAACCCGAAAAACCCGCGGGCGCTGTTCGGCGGCGGCCGCTATGACGATTTGGTCGGGATTTTCGGCGTGGACAAAGTGCCGGGCGTGGGCTTTGGCTGGGGGGACGTAACCACACGCGACTTTTTGGAAACTTATAATCTGCTGCCTGCCTACCGGCCGACTACCGATTTGTATATCTGCCATCTGGAGGGCTGCCTGCCGGCTGCCGGCGAGCTGGCGACTAAGCTGCGCCGGGAGGGTTTGCGGGTGGGCGTGGACTTGACCGACCGCAAAGTTTCGGCCCAGGTCAAAAGCGCCGACCGGCAAAAAATTCCTTACGTTCTGGTGGTGGGCGAGGAAGAAGTCAGGTCCGGGAAATATAAGTTGAAAGAGCTGGCCAGCGGCAACGAACAGGAAGCCGCTGCCGAACAGCTGGCCGGCATAATCTTAAAACAGTAATAAAATTATTTATGAAGAATCTGCCCCGTTTGTTCCGGCTGCTGGAGCTGACCCGTTCCCAGCCGCAGTATGGCTACACGGTCGCCGGCATAAAAAAGGCGGAGTTAAGCGACCTGGCCCAGCATCATTATCTGGTGGCGATTATGGCCTGGCAGCTGGCCCTGGCGGCCAACGCGGCCGGCGGCAAGCTGTCCGTGGAAAAAGTCCTGGAGTTTTCCTTAATCCACGACTTGGGCGAGCTGTTCGGCGGCGACATTGCCATGCCGTATGCCCGGGCCAACCCCGAGGCGCGCCGTAAAGCCAAGGCGTTTGAGGCGGAAAATCAGAAATTTGTTGCCGGCTTTTTCGGCCCCCAGGGCGAAAAATTCCTGGCCTTAAGCACGGAGATAAATGATGCGGGCACGGATGAAGCCCTGGTATCCAAACTGGCCGATTACGCCGAGGTAACTCATTATAAGCAGTATATGGGCAAGTTAACCCAGGGCGACGTAAAAATGGCTGCCCAGGCTATGCAGAAAAAATTGGCCAAAATGCACGACCGTAAAGCCGCTTATGCACTGCGTTCGTTTTTGCGCGTCTGGACGCGGGCGCTGCTGAAAGGCCGGGACGAAGAATTATTTGAACAAGCCAAACTGCTGAAGATATGACGGAACAAGCCGGCGCTTTTTTGGACAGCAAGAGTCTGCCGCTGCAGGCCGGTGTCAAAATTTTATTGCGCAGCAGCGAGGGAAAGTATTTGCTGCTGCGCCGCAATCCCAAGGCGTACCCGGATGTGCGGCCAAGCTGGGACATTCCGGGCGGGCGCATCAATTTAGGCCTGCCCCTGCTGGAAAATCTGCGGCGCGAAGTCAGGGAAGAGGCCGGGCTGGACATTGTAGGCCAGCCGGCGCTTGTGGCAGCGCAGGACATTATCCGGCCGGATAAGCACGTGGTGCGGCTGACTTACCGCGGAACGGCCAGTGGCCGGCCCATTCTTGATGGCGAACACCTGGAATTTGCCTGGTTTGCCGCCGGGGATGTAGCGGCGCTGGGGGAGGATCTGGATCAATATCTTAAGGAATTATTGGACAACGGCACCATTACGCTATGAAAAAAGTTATTGCTATTTTATGTTTTTTGTTTGCCGCCCTGCTGGTGATTTATTTGCTGCTGCGGGCCCAGGGGCGCCTGCAGGATACCAGGCAGCAGGAAATTACCGACTTTGCGCA
>CAZJLL010000103.1:0-8227 GCA_964547145.1 uncultured Candidatus Saccharibacteria bacterium
CCAGCTTGGCAAGCGGGGAACCTTTATTTTTTGTTTCTGCGCCGTTGTTTGCCCGTAATAATTTGTGGCAAGTAGCGGGCAGCAAGGAAACAAAAAACCTAATTTAAAGATTAAAAGATAAGGTGATAGTATTAGAATGTCAAAATCAGAATTTCCAATTTCCAATCAATTTTCAAAGTATCTTAGTTTCCCAATATCTTAATATCTCTAGTCCCTTGTTCCTAATTCTTACATCCCGCCTCTTCGGCGGGCAGGCTTATATCCCTACATCCTTAAATCCTTACATGCTTATATCCCAGTAATTTTGTCAATTACTAGTCCCTAGTCTCTAACCCCTTATTACTCAACGCTTGCCCGCCATAGGCGGGCTCTACCCTCCTATGACCATTCGCCCGGCTGCGCCCAAAGATTTTTCCAAAATTAAAGCCTTAATCCGGCTTTATCCGGACAGGCTGATGCAGAATCCCTTGCCCAAGCTGCGGGAATTTTTTGTGGCGCAGGTACGGGGCGAGATAGCCGGCTGTTGCGCCCTGGAAGTCTATTCCCGGCGGCTGGCGGAAGTCCGCAGTCTGGCCGTGGCGCCAGGTTTTCAGCGGCGGGGAATTGGCACCGCTTTGGTCAAAGCCTGCCTGCACCGGGCCAAGCGCCATGGTATTCACGAAGTCTTGAGTATTTCCGCAGCGGTCGGCCTGTTCGGCGCTTTGGGCTTTGCCACCTTTAACCGGCAGAAGTATGGCCTGTTTAAGGTGCTGAAGAAATAACTGACCGATTAACTTTCCGCGGCAGGCCGATCCTGGCGCGGAAAGCGTTTTGGTTAGTGAAAATAGAAAGGAGAGTAAGATGGCGGATAGCGTCCTTGTGGTTGGTTATCCCTTAACCGACGCCGGATTGATGAGAATTGTGCAGCAGAACAAGCTGCTGCAGCTGTATGATATTACAGTTTTTGGTTCAAATCAGGTTAAGGAAGCCGAGGATTCAATGAAGCGGGAACCGCCCGATATTTTGGTGGTTCATCCAAATCTGGCCGACTTCAGGCCCAAGACCGACCGATCAACCCATATTGTCCGAAAGGCCGAACCTTTCGGCAACAATGTGATTTTGACCGGCCGGCGGCCCAGACACTCTTCCGCTACCGGTAAACGGTAGCGCATTTAGGCACCGGTGCTGCTTTAAGAGGGCTTGCGTTTGCAGCCCTCTTTAATTTGCATTGACATAAGGTGAACAATCGTATACCATAAAATAAAGAAACCGGCAAAAGCTTATGCGTTCCGTGATTATGCATTTGGATATGAACAGCTATTTCGCCTCGGTGGAGCAGCAGGACCGCCCCGCCTGGCGCGGTTTGCCCGTGGGCGTGTGCGAGCATTTGGGCGGCATTATTATCGGCGCCAGCGTGGAGGCCAAGCGCTGGGGCATTACCACGGGCACGCCGGTTTGGGAAGCCAAAAAGCTTTATCCCAAAATCATCCTTACCCACACCAGCCCGGAGCGCTACCGGCTTTACACCCGCAGATTTTTGGCCGTGATGGCCGATTATACTCAAGATGTGGAAAAATACAGTATTGACGAGGCCTTCCTGGATTTAACCAAGGCCTGTAATATCCGGGACGGCCAGGGCCGGCCCGTGGCTCCTTTGGCGGAGGCGGCAAGGATTGCGCTGGAGATTAAACTCCGTTTTAAGAGCGAGGTCGGGGACTGGCTGCGCTGCAGCGTGGGCCTGGCTTCGGGCAAGACCCTGGCCAAAATCGCTTCCGATCTGCGCAAGCCCGACGGGCTGGTGGTGATAGCTGAGCCGGGCGACCAAACAGGGCAGATTAATCCCGCCGCCGAGGTTGTGTCCAAAAATCAGCTGTATGACCGGCTCAAGCTGACCGACGTTCCGGGCATCGGCCGGCGTCAGGAACGGAATTTAAACGAACTCGGCATCCGCACCCTGGCCGAGCTGCGCGATTTCCCCAAAAGCCGTCTGACCGCGCGGTTTGGCCCGATTATGGGGCATCATCTCTACAGCCTGGGCCGGCTGGAGAGCAGCTGGAAGACCGAAGTGGCGGGCGACGACGTCATCAAGTCCATGGGGCACATGTATACTTTGCCGCGGCAGTATCGCCGGCCGGAATTCTTCCTGCCGGTGCTGTACAAGCTTTGCGAGATGGTGGGCCGCCGCCTGCGCCGCAAGAAACTGATGGGCAACGTAGTCCACTGCTATGTGCGCGATTCGCGCTATCAGGGCCTGGGTGACAGCGCCTCGCTTGGCTATTTCCTGCAGGACGGCCGGGAGCTGTTTTTGGCCTGCTCGCGTTTGCTGCAAGGCGCGCTGAAACAGGCGGGCCAGTGGCCGCCCAGCGGCCAGTATAAGCTGATTGGCGTGACCGTGGCCGGCCTAATGCCATTTATGGCCCAGCAGAGCCTGTTCGGCGACGCCGAGCGGGAACAGCGGGTAGACGAGGCTTTGGACGCCATTAATGACAAATACGGGGAGTTCAGTATTATCCGCGCGCAAATGATGAAGGCCGGCAAGGTTTTCCGCGATTCCGTGGGCTTTGGCCGGATGAAGGAGTTGTAAACAATAAATTAGAATGATGATTGACAGAATCCTTGAATTTATCTATAATTATAAGCTAATTTTGAAATTAGAAAATAACGGCCTAATTGGCGACGCTGCTGTTTTCTGCTTTCAATTCCGAGGGCAGAGACCTTGATGTGTAATCAAGGTTTGGTTTTTATGCAACACAACCACACCTTAAGGAGGTGTCGCGCCATGAGTAATGGCAAATACGTCTATTCACTGGAGCAAGAGTTGGCTGTTTATCGTCTGGGGACGAAGGCTATGGAATTGGTGCGTGAAGCTAACTGTCGTCCCGAACTCGCGCAGATGGCTCTTCAGGCGATGATTAGCGATGATGACATCACCATCGCAAAGAAAGTCATTTCGTCGCCGAATGGCAAGCTCTTCCACGTCACGAGCGACCCGAAAGTCCGTTCGGCGGCTGGCGCCATCAATGGTTTGGGCTGCAAGGCGAAGTTGGGATTGGCGGCTACACCGGACGAAATCCCGATGATCCTGCAATCTGTTGACGAACACGTCCGCGCCGTGCCGCTGGGCAAACGCATGACCGTGGAAGAGATTTATTTCTCCTTCCCGAAGTCCACGACCCCGGCGGGGTGGGCGGCGTTCGGGGCGAAGTTCCCGGAAGAGCAGCGCAAGGCGTCACACGTCGTAGTGTGGCTGTTCCAAGGCCAGTTCTTCTGCGGCAACCTTGACGTCTACGACGATGAGCGCTTCGTCGATGTCGACCCGTGCGACCCCGGCAGCAAGTTCGGTGCCTGTTGCTGCGTCCTTGTTCGCGAGTAAGCACTTGGGGCCTTGGACTATTGAACCTTTTGGTTCTTGAGTCCTTGGCCCTGTTGATTTTTTGCCTTTGTAAACTTGTGCTTTGGAAGCCTCTGAACGTTATTTGTTTGGAGGCTTCTTCTTTTTGGATAAAATTTCCGGTCAAAGGTCAAAAGTTTTCCTCATTTTGTCGGTCGGAAAATTTATGGTATAATAAAGCAGTCAATTTAGCAGCTAAGAAACCAAAATATGCCAGACCATGACGAATACAAAAAAATGCTGACCGACCTGATCCAGAAACAGATGGTCGTTTTAGGCCCGAACATCGCCCTGGACAAGGCCCGCAAGGTGCCCGGCCTGAAAGTGGCCGACGACGGCACGGTTTTGGACATGGACGGCGATCCGCCGCTGGTCTTAAAGGGCGTGGCCAATGAATATATGAATCTGTCCGGCCAAATCGCCCAAATGACCTTAAACTCGCTCCTGGAAAAATACCCGGCGGTAAAGGGACTGTAAGCACAAGCGTTCAGTGCCGAGCATTGAGCGTAGAGGGGGGCAAATAAAACATATGAAGGCCAGGTCATTCAAAGATTTGGTGGTGTGGCAAAAGGCCATGGAGTTGGTTGGTGAAATTTACAGTTTGACCGGCCGTTTGCCTAAGATCGAAACGTATATCTTGTCGTCCCAAATGCTACGGGCGGCCATTTCCATTCCATCTAACATTGCCGAAGGCTATCGGCGAAGCCATAAGCAGGAATTTTTACAATTTTTAGCCATAGCAATCGGTTCCGCCGGCGAACTGGAGACGCAGGTCATTATTGCAAAAAAGCAATATCCGCAGCTTGACTATCGGAAAATAGACGGGCTGCTGGATGAGATACAAAGAATTTTATACGTTTTTATAAAAAAATTAAAAGAAAACCAAACCGTTGGCGTCTGAATGTTTGCTCTGTCAAACTGAACGCTCAACGCTCTACGCTAGTCCGCAATGATCATCAACATTCTCCTGATTATTGACTTTGTCATGCTGGCCGTGGTGGTCAGCGCCTATATCTATTCCTCCATGCGGGAGAGGAAGTATCTGCGGGAGGAGGCCAACCAGTCCTTAGAGCTGCAGCAGAAGGTTTATCAGGCCGAGGTGCTGAAGGAAATTAACGAGCGCATCGGCTATTCCCTGGACACCAACAAGATTGTGGACATTATTACCAGCAGCCTGGGCAGCCTGCTGCAGTATGATACCGTGTCCTATATGGTCCTGGCCGACGACGGCAAGGTGCTGTTTAAGTGCCATGTGGAAAACACCGTCAACCACAGCTTTGTGGACGAAGTAAAGCAGAAAATGCTGGAGGCTTACGGCGCGATTTTAAACCACAAGGTTGAGCCTAAGGGGCTGGACGAGAGCGTGACCGGCAACATTTTGGACGACAACCTACACGTCCAGGTCAATTCTTTTTTCAACCTGCCGGTGGTGATTTCGGGCAAGCTGGTGGGACTGATTAATGTGGCCTCGGCGCAGAAGGGCCGCTACGGTGCGGAACAGGCTTCTATTTTGTATACCATAACCAACCAGGCGGCTACGGCCGTGTCCAAGCTGCAGGCCCTGTTGGAAAACGAAAAGGGCAAGCTGGCGGCCGTCATTTATTCGCTGACTGACGGCGTTATCACCGTGGATTTAAGCAACCAGCTGACGGTTTATAACCCGGTGGTAATGGATATTCTGGGTATTAAGCCGGAAAACCGCAAGCAGCCCCTGACTATGTTTGACGTGGTGGACGGCCTGGCCGGCAAAGTGGATTTGCGCACCCGGATTGAGCAGGCCGTGGCCCAGAACAAGGTTATTACCTTGCCCGAAGTGCTGCTGAGGGACAAGGCTTTGGAAATGACCGTCTCCCCGGTTAAGGACAGCCAGGGGCAGATAATGGCCGCCAGCGTACTGTTCCATGACGTGACCACGGAAAAAGCCCTGGAGAAATTACGGCAGGAGTTTACGGCCATGATGGTGCACGAACTGCGCGCGCCGCTGACCGCCGTGCGCTGGTCGTCGGAGTCGCTGCTGAAGAACCTTTCGGCCGCCAGCGGCACCGATCCGGCCAAGGTCAAGGATACCATGGTTACCATTGAAACGGCGTCCAATAACATGCTGGAGCTGGTTAACGACCTGCTGGACGTGGCCAAGATAGAATCGGGCAAATTTGAACTGAACGAGCAGGACTATGACCTGGTGGAAGTGGTGAACGAACAGGCCAAGGCATACCGGCCCCAGGCCGAGGTAAAGCATCTGGCCATTAACGTGACGGCGCCGGCCAAGTACATACTCAAGTTTGACCGCGTCCGCATTGCCCAGGTTATGGGCAACCTGCTCAGCAACTCAATCAAATATACCGACTCCGGCCAGATTGACATTAACTTAAACGCCGACGCGGAAAACCAGCTCATGGTGGTATCCATCAAGGATACGGGGATTGGCATTGCCCGGGAAGACTTGGGCGAACTCTTTTCCAAATTCAAGCAGCTGCGCGGCTCGGAGCATGCGCGCAAAGGCACCGGCCTGGGCCTGGTGGTGAGCAAGGGGATTGTGGAGGCGCACGGCGGCAAAATCTGGGCCGAAAGCGCGGGCGAAAATTTGGGCAGCACCTTTAATTTTTCCCTGCCTTTGGCCAAGCCCGCCCAACCTGCGGCCTGATCGGCTTTGGGCCGCCGGCCCTTTTTGTGCTATAATATGGGCAATTAAATCTGAAATTAAACTAAAATTTATGGCTAAAATAGTAGTCGCGGAAGACGACAAGCTTATCTCTAATTCGCTCTGCGATGCTTTAAAAACCGCCGGCTACGAGCCAACGCCCGCCTATGACGGCGAAGAGGCGGTAGCCAAGGCCAAGGAAGTCATGCCTGATTTGCTGCTGTTGGACATTATGATGCCCAAGCTGGACGGTATTTCCGTGCTGTGGGAGCTGAAGGCTAATCCGGCCACCGCCAAAATTCCCGTGGTTGTGCTTACCAATATCGGCGATGTGGAAACCATCAGCAAGATCGTGGAAGCCGGCGCGGTGGATTATTTGCTTAAGTCCGACCAATCGGTGGATGACATTATCCAAAAAGTGAGGGACGTGCTGGGCCGGACGGTGAAGCTGGCATAAACCCATAATAAATTTTTATGAAAACTATTGTTGCGGACGGCCGCCGGTTCGTCCTGCGTTTTGACAAAGGCGAAGACGTGATTGCCGGGCTGATTCAGTTTATGAAAGACCAGGGCATTGGGGCTTGCGCATTTAACGGTATCGGCTCGGCTGCGGAACTGGAACTGGGTTATTTTAACAGCCACATCAAGGATTACCGGCGCAAGCCGTTTTTTGAGGAACTGGAAGTCATTTCTTTCATCGGCAGCGGGGCGCTGAAGGACAGCGAACCGATTATCCATGCCCACGGCATGTTCGGCCGGACCGATTTTTCCGTTTTCGGCGGCCACGTCTTCAAGCTCGGCGTCTCGGCCACCTGCGAAATTTTCCTGATTAAGCTGGATGCGCCGATGACTAGGGCGCTGAACCCAGATTTTAATTTGAACTTGCTGGCTTAAAAGCTAGAGGTCGGGGACTGGAAGCTAGAGATATAAGAACTAAGATATAGGATATAAGATTATTTTAACAATCATAAATCTTAAATCCCGCTTTCAGCCTTCCGCCTTACCGGCGGGCAAGTGTCGGCGGAAAGGCTTATATCCTTACATACTTATATCCCAGTAATTTTGTCAATTTTATTTATTTTTGTTCAATCTTGTCAATTACTAGTCTCTAGCCCCTAGTCACTAGGGCTCTTGTTTTTTGTTCCTCCTGAGTACTCAACGCTCAACGCCCTGTTTTATGTCTTTATCCGGAAAAGGGAAAAAGCAGCCGGAATTTTACGTGATTGCGCATAATATCCGTTCGCTTTATAACGTCGGCTCAATCTTTCGGACAGCCGACGCTTTTGCTGTCTCCAAGCTTTATTTGACCGGCTATACCGGCACGCCAAAAGGTCAAGTTATGGCCAAACGGATCGGCAAAGTGGCTTTAGGGGCGGAAACCTGGCTGCCCTGGGAATATGTCCGGTCGGCCGCCGCGCTTATTAGGCGGCTGCGCGCCGAAGGCGTGCAGATAGTGGGGCTGGAAAACAACGTCAGTGCCCGGGCGCTGTCCGGGTTTAAACCAAAGTTCCCGTTGGCTCTGCTGCTAGGGGAGGAGGTAAAAGGGATCCCCAGGCCGCTGCTTAAGCTCTGCGATACCGTGGTAGAAATTCCTATGGCCGGCAAAAAGGAGAGCCTGAACGTCTCTGTGGCCTTTGGTATTGCCGCTTATGGCCTTAAGTGTGGATAGTTAAAATAAGGACCGGCAGGTTATTGGAGAAAACCCCTTAAAGCAGGGGTTTTTATGTTGTTTTACAAATATTTTCACGGTTTTGACCGATGGGTTTTTGTGGTATATAATGTGAGAGCAATGGTAAAGAGTGGTTGAAAGTGGGGATAAGTGGCAAAAAAAGTGGATAACTTAAAACCCGCTTTTATGGCCGGTATTTTCGCCCGCAAACCATAAAACACTGGAAAGATTATGTTTATCGGCGAATATCAGGCGAGTTTGGACGAAAAGGGGCGCGTATCCATTCCGGCCAAATTTAGGCCCCAGTTAAAATCTAAAATCGTAGTCACCCGCGGCTTGGACAATTCGCTGTTTTTGTACAGCCTGGAAGAATGGAAGAAACTGGCAGAAAAATTGGCTAGTCTCCCAATTTCTACCGCCAACACTAGAGCTTTTTCCAGGCTGATGCTTGCGGGCGCCATGGATTGTGAAATCGACAAGCAGGGGAGGATTATCCTGCCCGGCTACCTCAAGGAGTTCGCCAAAATCGGCAAGCGCGTGGTAATTG
>CAZJLL010000104.1:0-3387 GCA_964547145.1 uncultured Candidatus Saccharibacteria bacterium
AGGCTGGTGCTGCCGGGGGTGATGGTATACGATGGGGTGGCGGTAGTGATTTGAGATGGTCCGGACGATGTCCCTCCGTAATTGCCGGCGTCGTTAGATTGGTCGTTGGCCGGCATAGCCGTTAGCGTATCGCCCACATCGGTGTTGGCAGAAACATTGGTGGCCGGAGCGCCCGAAAAATTGGTCCAATCTTGCTGGTCAGGCGAACCGCTTAAGGCATTATTGCTGTAAATATCTGCTTTGGCTTCGGGAATCCCGAATATTTCTTGCAACTTTTGTTTAATTTTTGAAGCTTTTTGCCCACTTTCCTGTTTTTGCGCGCTAACAAACTGGGTTTGTGGCGTTTTTGGCGCCGCCACACCGGCGCCGCCCATCAAAGTCATACCCAAACCCAAAGCAGCCAGGCTTTTTTCTCCGGCAGTGGCATTCTTCTTTTTCCGAGGCTTGCGTTTGATTTTTACTTTATCCATAAATTTAACGTTATGTTTCTTAGGCAAAGAATGGGCCTTGCGGGCAGGGGGCTTTTTGTTCATAATTTTGCCTTTGTTTAAACTTAGACAGTTTAATTATAGCATAAGTCAAGCCAGCAGGATGCGCCTCAAACAGACATGGCAACTAGCGGCGTAGCCGGCAGCAAAAACGCCAACACTGCTCGGTTATAATTGCTAAAAGTTCGCCGGCCGGGAGGAACGGCAAAATCCCGCTTCAATCCTGCCGTAATTGCCCGGGCCAGAGAAATCCGCTGTGTCTGATCGGCAAAGCCAAATTCTTCTAAAATAGAAAGCATTTCAGACGTAGGCCGATTTTCCGTCAAAGACCGGTGAAGCATTCGGCTGGCCACATCGGTAAACAATTGATTATCGGGCAAAAGCACTGCAGCAGCGCGGCCTGCCAGATAGTCGTTAACAGCTGTGCGTATGCTGCTTAACGCCCGGCCCAAACCATGGAAGCCGGTCCGGTCCGAAACGCGGGCCAAAGTGATTACGCCATAATGGCTGCACAGCGCGACTTCGCCTGTTAATTTTTCAATTCGCTGTCCAAACAAAAAGTCTTCCCACAGGTGCCAACGGCAATAGCCGCCGGCGCGGCAAAAAGCGCCGGCACTAACCGCCATATTTTGTCCGGAAACCAGCACCTGTCTTCCGCCGCTAACATTATTTTTTAAATACATGCGCGGCTGGAAATTCAGCTCGGCGGCCCACAAAGCCGGCCGGCCGAAATAGCGCTGCGCCGCGGCTGAAAATAAACGTTTCCCCTCCGGCGGCATATCGTCGATTTCCAATTCCAAAGCTAGCTGCCCGGCCGCGCCGTTTAACCTGCGCTGGGCAAAAGCTTCCATTAAACCGGCTAAATAACCGGCCGAAACCGCAGTATCGGCGTCCAAAAAAGCAATAATCCCCCGATCCCCCGCCGGCTGGCGGGCAAACATTGCGGCCAAATAACGCCCGCCAATATCCCGCGCAATGCCGACGTTATTATCTTCTTCGGCAAAATCCAAAGAAGATAAATCTAAAACTTGAAAACCCAAACCGGCGGTTTGCAGCCGAGAACTCAGCTCCCGCAAATCCTCCGGCAACGAAGCCGCGGAAGAAACAAGGCTTTGCAGCCAAAAAATTACGGCCTGATTTTGTAAAAAGGGCTGGCTGGCGCATGCCGCTTCCGCACGGCTGTTATTAACTACGAACAGCAACAGCGCCGCCTCCGCTTCCGTTTTTTGTGAAAAACACGACTCTAACAGCCGCCGCAGTGTCGCCGGAGTTTCATTATAGACTGGTATTACTACTCCCACCCGGCGGTTATTCTCTCCGTACATGAATCAGGATTTTACCAAATTAATCGGCTTGTCCTGAGAAAAGCTGACTATGTTCTGCACGGTCGTATCCAAAATGCGCATTACAGCTTCTTTGGTATTAAAGGCGTTATGCGGCGTGACCAAAACATTGGGCATTTGCATCAGCCGGTGGTCTGCCAGCGCCGTTTTTAGTTCCTGTTCGTTGGGATGGCTCTGCGCCAGCAGATGGATTTCGTCTTTAATAAACCCCTCCTCTTCCAAGACATCTAAAGCAGCACCGGCCAAGCCGGTGCCGCTTTCCAGCGCCGCCGCCAGAGCATCCGTATCCACCAGCCCGCCGCGCGCCGTGTTAATGAGCACGCTGCCCGGCTTGAATAATTTAAGCTTTTCGGCGTTGATCAGATGGTGCGTTTGCGGCATATAGGGCACGTGAAGCGTAACGGCATCGGCCTCCCCAAGTACGGCGTCCAAATCTTTATAAGTAAAGCCGTATTGCGCAGCCAGGTCCGGCCGCGGATATGGATCGTAAGCCAGCACGGTCATGCCGAAACCCTTGGCGATCTGCACCACGCACGTGCCGATATGGCCGGTGCCAATGACGCTAAGCGTCCGGCCTTTTAAATCAAACCCCTGCAAACCGTCAGTGGAAAACAGGCCTTCTTCCTTAACCCGCTTCAGCGCCGGGTAAAGTTTCCGGGACAGGGCCAGCAGCAGGGCAAAGGCAAATTCCGCCACTGTATTTTCGCCGTAAGTCGGCACGTTGCAGACCGCCACGCCTTTGGCGGCGCAGGCCGCCAGGTCAATATGGTCAAAACCAGTGCTGCGGGTGGCTACCAACTTAAGTTTGGGAAACTTATTGAGCGTTTCGGCATCAACCCGAAAATCCAAAAAATTACAAATGACTTCCGTGTCCGGAGCCGCCTCTTCCCCGGCGGCCGGAAAAACCGCTTCCTGGCCAGCCAGGCGGCTGCTTAAATATTCCCTCTCCCAAGGCTGGGTCTCGTAAATTGCGATTTTCATGTTTTTTGTTTCCGGCTGGTAAATACTTTGGTACACTATTATTTTTAGCATAGCACAAATTCCGCCCCCGCGACAGCCAAGATCAGCCGGCCAGCGCCACAAAAAAATCCGAAACATTGGCCCCGGTTTGGCCGGTCAGCACCTGGTCGCCCAACTGCTCAAAAAAAGTAAAACTGTCATTGTCGGCCAGCGCCTGCTCCGGTTTAAAGCCCAAAATGCGGGCCCGCTGCAAAGCGGCGGTATCCGCCACCGCGCCGGCGGCGTCGGTATTATCATGCCCATCCGAAGCCAGGCAAGCCAGCACCTGGTCCGGCTTTATCTGCAGCAGCGCAGCCAGCGCCATTTCCTGGTTGCGGCCGCCTTGGCCCTTGCCGGTAACAACCACAGTGCTCTCCCCCGTTCCCAGCAGGCAGCGGCCGGGCTTGAGCAGCGCCAGAATTTGGGGCGCCAGCTTCCGCGCCTCGCCCTGATAAGCGGAAGAAAAAATATCAACGGCAAAACCAAGCTCCTCGGCCCGGCGCCGCAGCGCCTGCAGGCAGGTGCGCGCGGAAACAAACAGGATGTTATGGATTTTG
>CAZJLL010000105.1:0-5650 GCA_964547145.1 uncultured Candidatus Saccharibacteria bacterium
TTTTTTTGTAGTTGCCGGCATTCCGCTGGCTTTAGCCTTGAGCAGTTTCATGATTTATAAGAAAATTAAAGCCGTAATGCGTTTGCTTCAATAACCATGCCTGCTTTGCCTCCGTTGCCAGCCGAAATATTGTTCCACCTGGGCCCTTTGCCGGTAAGCAATACCCTGATTAATGCGGTATTGGTTATGGCGCTATTTGCGCTGATGGGCTGGCCGCTGGCCAGGCAGGCCCGAATCCAGCGCCCGGCCACAAACGCGCCCCGCGGCCTGCTCAATTTCTGGGAAGCGATTGTGGAATTCTTGGCCGGCTACGTGGACAATGTGACCAAGGACCGGGCCAAGACCGACCGGTTTTTGCCCATTGTCGGCGGTATCTTTTTGTTTATCCTGACTTCCAACTGGCTCGGGCTGCTGCCGGGCATGAGCTCCATCGGCCTGTTTCGCGCGGGCGAATTTATTCCGGTTTTCCGTTCGGCCAACACCGACTTAAACCTAACCCTGTCCATGGCGGTGTTTGCGGTTATCGCTTCTCACCTGTTCGGCGTAGCGGCCATCGGCTTTTTCCGCTATGCCAACAAGTTCATCAAACTGGGCGATATCTGGCAGGCAATCAAATCCGGCAAGCCCATGGGCATCCTGGTGGCGATTATTGAATTTTTTGTCGGCTTGATTGAAATTTTTTCCGAAGTAGCTAAAATAGTATCCCTGTCCCTGCGGTTATTCGGCAATATTTTTGCCGGCGAAGTTTTGCTGACCGTCTTAGCCTCCCTCCTTGCCGGCTACGGGGCCTTTTTGATTCCGCTCCCGTTTATGCTGCTGGAACTGATTGTCGGCCTGGTTCAGGCTACGGTTTTCGCCATGCTGACACTCGTCTATTTAAGCATTGCCACAACCGATCTGCACGGACACGAAGAATCAACCAGCCAGGTAGCGGCAATAGAAGACCAGACGCCCACGGTATAGCTTTTGGACCCGCGCGGAGACGCTTTAATTTTGCGCCGCCGCGTGTGCCTAAAATAATTAATTTCACGCCAGGCGACGTTAAACACAAACAACTATTTAAAGTCGACCTGCCAAGCGTGAACGAAAGGTCAGTATTATGGATGCTGAATCAATCCGCATCATCGCCAAAGCACTTACTATCGCCCTAGGCGGCGCGCTGCCGGCTTATGCCATTGGCAAGACGGCCTCCAAGGCCATGGAATCCATCGGCCGCAATCCGGAAAGCGCCGATAAGCTGTTCGTCCCCCTGCTACTGGGCATGGCGTTTGCCGAAGCTATTGCGATTTATGCCCTGGTAGTTACGTTTACTTTGTAATTGAGTGATTTGATGATTTATTGATTGATTAATAAATCTTCAATCAATAAATCAAATTAATCATTTAATCCGGAAATTATTTATGATTTTTGATCCTAACCTGGTTTTTGTTTCTGTGGCCCATGCCGCCGAACAGACCGCCTCCTCCGGCAACCCCGCCGCAGCGCTTGGTTTAAACGTTAAGCTTTTTATTGCCCAGCTGATCAACTTCGGCATTTTGCTGCTGATTTTCTGGAAATGGGTCTTCCCGGCCGTGACCAAGGGATTGCGCAACCGGACCGAGCGGATTGAAAAAGCCCTATCGGACGCAGAACGAATTGAGCGGGAAAAACGGGAATTCAGCGCCTGGCGCGAACAGGAAACCACTAAAGCCCGGCAGGAAGCATCGGCTCTGATTACCGACGCGCAGAGCCAGGGCCTGCAGCTCAAGCAGCAGCTGGCCGACGAGACCAAAGCAGAACAGCAAAAAATAGTAGAGCAGGCCAAGCAGCAGATTTCCTCGGAAAAGGCCAAGGCCATTACCGAAGCCAAGACGGAAATTGCCGATCTCGTTATTGCTGCCAGCGAAAAAATTCTGCGCAAAAAACTTGACGCCAAGGCCGACCAGGAACTGATAAAAAACAGCTTGGCCAATATGCGGACAGGCGAATAATGCGGCGGCCGAAGGCCGGATTTTCAAATATATATTGGTTAATGTTAGTTGTATGTTAACCCCTTAATTCCATGAAGTTCTCCCCAAAACAATACGCCCAAGCCCTGCTGGAGTCCTTAAGTGAAACCGCAGCCAAAGATCACGACAAAATTCTGGACAACTTTGCCCGCATCCTGGCGCAGAACGGCGACCTCGGCCGCTACGATCAGATTGAGCAGGAATTCCGCAAATTGCAGCTGGCTCAAAATGGCATCCGCCAGGCCGAGGTTACTCTCGCCAGGGAAGCCGAATTGAATAAAGGGCTGCTGGACGAATTAAATCGAGCCGTCGGCGGCAAACTGGATATTAAGCAGCGGGTTGACGAATCGATTATCGGCGGGCTGGTCGTCCGGGTGGACGATACGCTCATCGACGGCAGCGTTAAAACCGCGCTGGATAACTTAAACCATTCATTAAAATCCTAAAACAATATGGCCAACTCGGATACCATTATCAAACAACTTAAAACAAAGATAGAGAGTTTTGCCGCTGACGTTAAAGTGGAAAAAGTCGGCACTGTGCTGGAAGTGGGGGATGGAGTTGCCCGCGTTTCCGGCTTGTCCGAGGTCGCCAGCATGGAAATGCTGGACTTCGGCCGAGAGACATTCGGCGTGGCCTTAAACCTGGAAGACAGTTCCGTCGGCGCCATCATCCTAGGAGAATTTCAGCACATTAAGGAAGGCGATGTGGTGCGGCCGACCGGGCGCATTTTGTCAGTGCCCGTGGGAGAAGCGCTGATTGGCCGCACGGTCAGCGCCTTGGGCCGGCCGATTGACGGCAAAGGCGAAATTAAGGCCGCCGCTTCATACCCTGTGGAAAAAATCGCTCCGGGCGTGATTACCCGCAAGGGCGTGAATCAGCCGGTCCAGACCGGCATTAAGGCCATTGACGCGCTCATTCCCATCGGCCGCGGCCAGCGCGAACTTATTATCGGCGACCGCCAGACCGGAAAAACCGCCGTGGCCATTGACACTATCATCAACCAAAAGGGCCAGGACATGATCTGCATCTATGTCGCCATCGGCCAAAAGGAATCAAAAATCGCCAAAACCGACTCCATTCATGAACAAAATGGCGCCATGGATTATACCAGTGTCGTGGCGGCGGCGGCGGCGGAACCGGCGGCGTAGTCCTATATTGCACCATATGCGGGCTGCGCTATGGGCGAATACTTTATGGATCAGGGCAAGGACGTGCTGATTGTCTATGACGATTTGTCCAAACAGGCCGTGGCCTACCGCGAAATTTCCCTGCTGCTGCGCCGCCCGCCCGGACGTGAAGCTTATCCCGGCGACGTGTTTTACCTGCACTCCCGCCTGTTGGAGCGCGCGGCCAAACTAAATGCCGATTTCGGCGGCGGTTCGCTGACAGCCCTGCCGATTATCGAAACCCAGGCCGGGGACGTTTCCGCCTATATTCCGACCAACGTCATTTCCATTACCGACGGCCAAATTTTTCTGGAAACCGACTTGTTCTACAAAGGCATCCGCCCCGCCCTTAACGTCGGCATTTCCGTGTCCCGCGTCGGTTCCTCAGCCCAGACCAAGGCCATGAAAAAGGTTGCCGGCAAACTAAAACTCCAGCTGGCACAATTCCGCGAACTGGAAGCTTTCGCCCAGTTCGGCTCCGATTTGGACCAGGAAACCCAGCGCGAACTGGATTTGGGCCGCCGCATGACGGAAATTCTAAAACAGCCGCAATACCGGCCTTACTCTTTGGAGCAGCAGGTAACGGTTCTGTATGCCGTCAACAACGGCCACTTCAACCAAATTCCGGCCGACAAAATCGCGGAAACCGAAGAGCGTTTCCACAAATACATGTCCGCCCAAGCCAAGGACGTCCTAAGCGAGATCCATACGACCAAGGAACTTTCCGAATCCACGGAAACGAAGCTGAAAAAAGCGATTGAAGATTTTCTAGCAACCACTAATTAAGATTGTTCAGCAAGCAGCAGAGGGTAATTCCGCACTGCTTGCCGCACGCTACTTACTGCCAATTTCATGCCCGGATTACGCGACATTAAAAGACGGATTAAATCTACCCAAAGCATGCGGCGCACCACCCGCGCCATGCAAATGGTTTCGGCCGCCAAAATGCGCAAGGCGCAGGCTGCCACGCTAGCCAGCCGCGCTTACTCCTCCCGTGCCTGGGAGCTGGTTTTAAACCTAGCCGCTACGGACAACCCCAAGGCTGACCTCCTCAGGCGCTATCCGCAAGCGGATAAAGTCGGCATCCTGCTGCTGACGACTAACCGAGGCCTGGTCGGCAGCCTAAACAGCAACCTGGTTAGCATGCTGCAAAAAACCATCAAGGCCGAAGCCGGACAACTGGAAACCAACATAATTAGCTACGGACGCAAGGGGCGGGATTTTATTATGGGTTCCGACGACGAAGTACTGGCCGATTTTGAAAAATACGATCGCTCTATCAAAATGCAGGATATTTACCCGATGGCGCAATTTGTCTCCAACCTTTACCGGACCGGGCAATACCGCAAAATCCTGATTGTCTACAATCACTTTATTTCCACTTTAAAACAGGAACCACGCGTGCGCCAGCTGCTGCCTTTCACCCGCCGGGTGCTGCATCCGGCCGGAGAAGGGGAGCCGACCGCCCCCGGAAGCGGCTATAACTACATTTTTGAACCCAAGGCAGACGAAGTATTTGAGCACCTGCTGCCCCGGATTGTGGAAAGCCAAATTTACCAGACCGTGCTGGAAAGCGAAGCGGCGGAACAATCGGCGCGCATGGTCATGATGAAAAACGCCACCGAAGCCGCCGGCGACTTGATTACCCACTTAACACTGGCCTATAACAAGCTGCGGCAGAATAAAATAACGACTGAACTGGCGGAAATTACTGCCGGCAAGATCGCATTGGAACAATAATTAATTAACCGATTAACGTTAGCATAAACATTTGCATATGAACAAAGGAACCATCACCCAAGTCATCGGTCCGGTCGTGGACGTCAGCTTCAGCGACAAGCTGCCGGAAATTTTCAGCGCCCTGGAAGTTATGATTGACAAAGCAAAACTGACCCTGGAAGTGCAGCAGCAACTGCCCGGCAACGTGGTCCGCACTATTGCCATGTCCTCAACCGATGGCCTTAAACGCGGCGCGGAAGTCGTGGATACCGGCGCCCCCATTTCCGTACCGGTAGGCCAAGTCACTTTGGGCCGTATTTTCAACGTATTGGGCCAGGCTGTGGACGGCGAGGAAACTCCCCGGGCGGAAAAAAGCTATCCCATCCACCGCAGCGCTCCGGCTTTTACCGACCAGTCCACCAAAACCGAAATTCTGGAAACAGGCATCAAGGTTATTGACCTCATCTGTCCCATCCTCAAAGGCGGCAAGGTCGGCCTGTTCGGCGGAGCGGGGGTAGGCAAAACCGTGGTTATTCAGGAACTGATTAACAATATCGCCAAGGCTCACGGCGGCGTTTCGGTTTTCGCCGGAGTAGGGGAGCGCACCCGCGAGGGCAACGACCTCTACCACGAAATGAAGGACGCCAAGGTGCTGGACAAGCTGGCCATGGTCTTCGGCCAGATGAACGAACCGCCGGGTGCCCGCGCCCGTGTCGCGCTCAGCGGCCTCACGATGGCCGAGTACTTCCGCGATGAAGAGCACAAAGACGTGCT
>CAZJLL010000106.1:0-9368 GCA_964547145.1 uncultured Candidatus Saccharibacteria bacterium
CATGGTGCAGGACAAGGAATTGCTGGATTTGGTGGAAGAAGAAATCCGCGATTTGCTGACCAAATATGAATTTCCGGGCAAAACCACCCCGATTATCCGCGGCAGCGCCCTAAAGGCCCTGGAAGGGGATCCGGAATACGAAAAGACCATCATTGAACTGGTAAATACCCTGGATAGCTATATCCCGGATCCGGTCCGCGAAACCGACAAGCCGTTCCTGATGCCGATTGAAGACATCTTCTCCATTGAAGGGCGCGGCACCGTGGTTACCGGCAGGATTGAACGCGGCGAAGTCAAGCTGAACGACGAAATTGAAATTGTCGGCCTCCGGCCTACTGCCAAGACCGTCGTTACCGGTATTGAAATGTTCAATAAACAGCTGGACTCCGGCATGGCCGGCGACAACGCGGGCATTTTGCTGCGCGGCACCAAAAAGGACGAAGTGGAGCGCGGCCAGGTTTTGGCCAAACCGGGTTCCATTACGCCACATACGGAATTTGTCGCTAACGTCTATATTTTGACCAAGGAAGAAGGCGGACGCCATACCCCGTTCTTCAAGGGTTATAAGCCGCAGTTTTACGTCCGCACCACGGACGTGACCGGCGAAGTTACCTTGCCGGAAGGCCAGGAAATGGTTATGCCCGGCGATACCGTGGATTTAACCATCAAGCTGATTACTCCGGTGGCTTTGGAAGAAAAAGGCAAGTTCGCCATCCGTGAAGGCGGTCATACCGTCGGCGCGGGCGTCGTCACTAAAATAATCAAATAGTTGACTGTCCCGACGAAGCCTTTATCCCGACTGTTTTGTGTTAAGCAAAGGTCGGGCGAAGTCGGGCGTCGTCACTAAGATTTCAAGTAAGCGCTGAGTTCTCAGCGTTGAGCGTAGAAAAAACCCCCTGTCAGTCTGCCAACCGGCTAAAGACAGGGGGTTTTAAATTGAATGAAGGCGCGAAAAGTATTATTATGCAACAAATTTATATTTTTGTCAATAATAATCATTTTCCTGGAAAATATTGCCAAAAACATTTGACAAAAACCGAAAGTTCATATAGACTACTGCAAGTGCTTTAAAAAGGCCGAAAAGCCTTGTTTTTCGCACCTTATTTATTTAAAAGGCCCTAAAAAAGCTTAGCAATGGACAAGCCAGCTTCTGCCCCTAAAATTCGCATCAAAATCAGAGCTTATGACCATAAGCTGATTGACCAGAGTTCCAAGCAGATTGTGGACACGGCCAAGCGCACCGGCGCGGCTATTTCCGGTCCGATTCCGCTGCCGACCGAAAAGACCAAATACACGGTCCTGCGGTCTACTTTCGTCCACAAGGACAGCCGCGAGCAGTTTGAAATGCGGGTGCATAAGCGTTTGATTGATATCTTAAATGCCACGCCTAAGACCATAGATTCCCTGACCAACCTGAATTTGCCGGCCGGAGTGGATGTGGAAATTAAGATGAGTTAAAATAACTTTTGACCATTGACATTTGGCAAGAGTCAAAGGTTAAAAGTCAAAAGTTTTCAAAACATATATAGTGAATTAGTTCCGCCCGCCCAAACCCGACCAGCGGGTCAGGCCGGCGGAAAACGATTTACTCACATCAGTCAGGGAAAGCGCGGCTTTCGTTTATTGATGCGGGTAAATACCCGCTATTTTTGTTTCTATAACTATTGTTATGAACTTTTTAGTCGGCAAAAAGCTGAACATGACCCAGTACTTTGACGCGCAAAGCGGCGAAGTTGTTCCCGTGACCGTAATTAAAACCGGTCCGATGGTGGTAACGCAGGTGAAAGCCGCCTCCGGCAAGGACAAGTACAATGCCGTCCAGGTTGGTTTCGGTAAAAAGAAAAAAGTTTCCAAGTCCGTCCAGGGCCACCTGAAGGGTTTGGGGACTTTTGCCGTTTTAGCTGAATTCCGCGTGTCCGACTCCGCTGCTTTCCAGCGCGGCCAGAAAGTGGAAATTAGCGGCTTTCAGCCGGGCGAACTGGTTAATGCCGTAGGCGTGTCCAAGGGCCGGGGTTTTACCGGCGCCATGAAGCGCCATGGGTTTGCCGGTTTTCCGGCTTCACACGGCCACAACAAGCCGCGCAGCGTCGGCTCCATCGGCCAGCGCTTTCCCCAGCATACCCGCCGGGGTTTGCGCATGGCCGGCCATTACGGCGTGGAGCAGGTTACGGTGAAGAATCTGCAGGTTGTGGAAGTTGACGCCAAGCGCAGCCTGCTGACCGTGAAGGGCGCCCTGCCGGGACACCGCAACGCTTTAATCAAAATTATCTCTACCGGCAAAATTAAGCCGCTGGTAAAAGCGGTGGAAGTCAAGGAAGAGAAGAAGAAAAAATAGCAATCCCGTTTTTTACCGTTTGCTAGCAACTACCTGCCATAATTTTTATGAAGACATCCGTTTACAACCAAAAAGGCGAGACCGTCGGCGAAGTGGAACTGAACGCCAAGATATTTGAGGTCAAGCCGAACCGGCATCTGTTAGCCGAGGCCGTCCGCGTCCAGCAGGCCAATGCCCGCCAGGGCAGCGCCAACACCAAGACCAGGGGCGAAGTAAGCGGCGGCGGCAAGAAGCCGTGGAAGCAAAAAGGCACGGGCCGCGCCCGCGCCGGTTCCACCCGCAGCCCGATCTGGCGCCATGGCGGCATCACTTTCGGTCCGCGCGCCAACCGCAACTGGACTTTAAAGATCAACAAAAAGGCCAAGACGCAGGCGCTGTTTATGTCGCTGTCCGACAAGGCCAAGGAACAGCAGTTCGTGGTGTTGGATCAGATTGTCCTGGGCCAGCCGAAGACCAAAGAAATGGCAGGCATCCTGGCCGGACTGAAAACGGCGGTTTCCAGCCTGGGCAGAAAGCAACTGCTGGTTATGCCGAAACAGGACGAACATCTGTTGCGCTCAAGCCGCAATTTGCCCGGCATTACGCCGGTCCTGGCCAACAGCCTGAATGTGGCGGACGTGCTGAAAGCCGACAGTCTGCTGGTGCTCAAGGACAGTCTGCCGGTTATTGAAAAGACTTATTTAAAGACTAGTAAATAATTTTCAGTCAGATTCCAAGTTATGGCGATTTTTGGCAAAAAAGAAGAAGAGAAGCAGCAGACTGCCGCAACGCAGCCGGTTTTGTCCGGTCAGGCGCCGGCGGTATTGTTGCAGCCCCGCATTTCCGAAAAGGCCAGCCACTTAGCCGGCGGGAACAAATATGTGTTCAAGATCCGGTCCCAGGCCAATAAAGTTGAAGTTAAAAAAGCGGTGGAAGCGGCTTACAAGGTTCGCGTTACCGGCGTGAACATTATTAATACCCAAGGCAAGCGCCGGAATTTCGGCCGTACTCAAGGTCGTACCTCGGCTTTTAAGAAGGCTGTGGTCAGCTTAAAGCCGGGCGACAAGATTGAAGGACTAACGGAAACAATTTAATTTATGGCAGTAAAACTTTACAAACCCACATCCGCAGGACGGCGCATTCACAGTGTGACCGATTATTCGGTATTGGAAAAAAAGGTCAAAAGCCCTAAATTCCTGCTGAAAGCCAAAGCCCGGCCGGCCGGCCGCAACCACAGCGGCAAAATTACGGTCCGCCACCAGGGCGGCGGCTTTCGCCGCAAGCTCCGTCTGATTGATTTTTCCCGCCAGGACAAAAAGAATGTTCCGGCCCGGGTGTTGACCGTGGAATATGACCCGACCCGCACTGCTTTTATTTCCCTATTGGCTTACCGCGATGGCAGCCGCCGCTATATTCTGGCTCCGCAGGGCCTGAAGGTTGGCGATAAGGTTATGTTCGGCGAAGCCGCTGACATTTTGCCCGGCAATCGTTTGGCTTTAAAGAACATTCCGGTAGGAACTTTTGTCCACGACATTGAACTGGCTCCGGGCCAGGGCGGGCGCATTGCCCGCAGCGCCGGCGCTTATGCCACCCTGCAGACCGTGGAATCGGGTTATGCGTTGCTGAAGATGCCGAGCGGTGAAATCCGCAAGGTGCCGGAAGCCTGTCTGGCTTCCATAGGACAGCTGGCCAATGCCGACTGGATGAACGTCCGTCTGGGCAAGGCCGGCCGCCGGCGCCTTATGGGCTGGCGCCCGTCGGTTCGCGGCAAGGTAATGAATCCGGTGGATCACCCGCATGGCGGCGGTGAAGGCAACAACCCGATTGGTTTGAAATATCCGAAGACCCCGTGGGGCAAACATGCCTTGGGCGTAAAGACCCGCCTGAAGAAAAAATATTCCAACCGCCTGATTGTCAAACGGCGGGCCAAGTAACTTATTTATATGAGCAGATCGCTAAAAAAAGGACCTTACGTAGATCCGCGCCTGATTAAAAAGGTGCAGAATGGCAAGCCCGGCCAGGTGCAGATTAAGACCTGGTCGCGCGACTCGGCCATTGCTCCGGAATTCGTCGGCTATACTTTCCTGGTGCATAACGGCCGGACCCATGTGTCGGTCTTTGTTACGGAAAATATGGTCGGCCACAAGCTCGGTGAGTTTGCGCCGACGCGCAAGTTCATCCGCCACGGCGGCAAGATGGCCAAGGAACAGGAAGCAGCCAAAGCCGAGGCCGAAAAGGCCAAGCTTAATGCCGCCAAGGAACCGGCTAAGAAGTAGAACAAGTCCGTCAGGTTATCAAGTTCATCAAGTAAGCAGTGTTGAGATTTGGGGTCTGACCTTCAATATATTATTTTATGGCTAATACAGCATCTACAACTTCATCGTCCAAGCTGGTTAAGGCTTCTGCCCGGCAGCTTCGCATTGCTCCCCGCAAAATGCGCCTGGTGACCAATCTGGTCAAAGGCATGAATGCGCTGGATGCCGTCGCCCAGCTGCGGCATGCCAACAAAAAAGCGGCTCCCATCCTGGCCAAACTGATTGAATCTGCGGTAGCCAATGCCAAGAATAATTTTTCCCTGGATCCCCAGCATCTTTATATTAAGTCCGTTACCTGCGATATGGGCCAGGTGATGAAGCGTTATTTTCCCAGGGCCCGCGGCAGCGCTTCGGAAATCCGCCGGAAAATGAGCCATGTCAATCTGGTACTGGAAGAGCGTAAAGCGGCTAAGGGGAGCCGGGCCAAGGCTTCCTTCCTGAACCGGACGGAAAAGACGGCCCAGCCCGAGACTGCAAATGTCGATCAGCAGGCTGCAGCCGCTGCCAAGGCGCCGCGCCAGGAAGGCAGAAAATCCCAGGTATTTCGCACGGAAGAGCAGATTAAGCAGAGCAAGGCCCAGAACAAGCGGCGGCTGTTCAACCGCAAGAGCGGAGAGTAAATAATTTATCGTTTTGATGATTTTGGCAGACAATATGCGTTAAATCATTAAGTCCGAAATCAGTTAATCAAGCAATTAATTTATGGGTCACAAGATTAGTCCAACTTCATTACGTCTGAATATCACCGATACCTGGAAGTCCCGCTGGTTTTCCAAAGGCCGCTATGCCAGCCAGCTCAGACAGGACGTGCAGGTGCGCGAATATTTGGAAAAGCATTTAAAGAAGGCCGGCTTGGTCAGAATTGACATTGAGCGCTTAAATGACGGCACCATTACCGTGATTATCAAAACCACCAAACCGGGGCTGATAATCGGCAAGGGCGGCGCCGGCATTGAAGAGCTGAAGCAGAAGCTGAAAGCCAAGCTCGGTTTGAAACAGGAGCTGAAAGTAAATATTGAAGAGGTGCGGGATATTAATTTGCAGGCGCAGGTTATTGCCAACAACATTGCCGACCAGCTGGAAAAGCGCGTCGCTTTCCGCAAACTGATGAAGCAGACGCTGGAGCAGGTGATGAACGCGGGAGCCAAGGGGGCCAAGGTGGCCATCGGCGGCCGGCTCAACGGCGCGGACATTGCCCGGACCGAACATCTCTCCTCCGGCAAGATTCCGCTGCATACCCTGCGCGCCGACATTGATTTCGCCCGCAGCACCGCTTTTACCACCTATGGCACGGTAGGCGTGAAAGTCTGGATTTATCGGGGAGATGTGTTTGAAGAAAAACAGTCCGCCAAGCCCCTGAAATAGCTTTAACCAATCACGTTTGTTGCATTAATTTATGTTCATCCCGAAAAAACTTAAGCATCGCAAGCACCACCGCGGCCACACCAAGGGCAAGGCCATGGCGGGCGAATCCATCGCTTTCGGCGCATTCGCCTTAAAGGCGACTGAGAGCAGCTGGGTAACGGCCCGGCAGATAGAGGCGGCCCGGCGCGCCATGACCCGTTACGTTCAGCGCGGCGGCAAGATCTGGATCCGCGTATTCGCCGACAAGCCGGTAACGGTCCACGGCAACGAGTCGCCCATGGGAGGCGGCAAGGGCGCGGTTGACCACTTTGTCGCGGTTGTGAAGAAAGGCAAAATCCTGTTTGAGATGGACGGCGTGACCCGCCAGCAGGCCCAGGAAGCCATGCGCCTGGCCAGCTATAAACTGCCGGTTAAATCCAAGTTTTTAATTAAAGAATAATTGCTTACGCCCGAAGGCTTATGGAATACAAGGAACTGACAATTAAATCGGAAGCGGAACTGCGCATGCTGCTGCAGGACTTAAGCGCCAAAGTTCATGATTTGGCAACCAAAGCGCGCTTAAGCCAGCTCAAGAATACTCGCGAGCTGCGCGCGGCCAAAAAAGACGTGGCCCGCGTACTGACCTGCCTGCGCGCCAAGGCTTCCGCTAAGCACTAAGCCAAGGATATAAAGCTTATGACTCCAACCAGTAAAAAACAGCAGCTGACCGGCGTCGTGGTCTCCGACAAGATGATCAAGACGGTAGTGGTCAAGGTGGATATCCGCAAGCGCCACCCCAAATACAAGAAGGCCTATACGATCTCCAAGAAATTCAAGGCTCACGATGAGAATGGGGAATACAAGACCGGCGACCGCGTGGTAATAGAATCTATCCGCCCCCTAAGCAAGGAAAAGAAATTCCGGGTAGTGAATAAAATTAAGTAGCCCTGACAATTTTTGTCCACTAATTTATGTTACAAGTCCGTTCTTACATTAAGATAGCCGACAACACCGGCGCCAAAGTCGTCAACGTGTTTTCCGTCAACGGCAAAAACAGCAATCGCTTCGCGCGCATCGGCGACATTGTGGCCGGCAGCGTGCGGCAGGCGACGCCGAATTCTTCGGTAAAAAAAGGCGACAAGGTTTATGCGGTGATTGTCCGGCTGCGCAAGGAAATCCGCCGCAAGGACGGTTCTTATATCCGGTTTGACGAAAACGCCGGCGTGCTGGTGGCCAAGGATTCCGGAGAACCGAAGGGGACCCGCATTTTCGGACCCATTCCCCGCGAAATCCGCGACAAGGCCAAAGGCGCATTTGAAGACGGCTTTAAGAAAATTCTGTCTCTGGCCCCCGAAGTTATTTAAGCAATAGCAAACAGCAGATTAATTTATGAACCATCCCAAGCTGAAAATTAAGACCGGCGACACGGTAAAAATCCTTTCCGGCAAAGACAAGGGCAAGACCGGCAAGGTAATTAAGGTTTACCCCAAGCTGGCCAGAGTAGTGGTGGAGAATGTTAACCAGCATACCCGCTACGAGCGCGCCAAAAAGGCCGGCGAACAGGGTAAAAAGGTGACTTTTCCAGCCGCCCTGTCCGTCTCCAAAGTTATGCTGATTGACCCGAATTCCGGCAATCCTTCCCGCGTCGGCTTCACTTTTCTGGACAACGGCAACAAACAGCGGGTTGGCAAAGACAGCGGCAAGGCGGTATAGCAGCTTAACCGATCAACTTTAGTTTCATTAGCCCATTGGTAAATTAGTCAAGAAATTATGGAAAGACTCCAGGAACAATACAATAAAAGCATCGCCCCGGCTTTAAAGGACAAGTTCGGCTTTGACAACGTTATGCAGGTGCCGAAGCTGAGCAAGATTGTGGTCAACATCGGCGTTGGCAAGGTCAAGGAAGACAAGAAGAAAGTGGATCAGATTGCGGAAGATATCAAGAAAATCACCGGCCAGGCGCCAGTTAAGACCAAGTCCCGCAAGTCCATTTCCGGCTTCAAAGTCCGGGAAAATCAGGTGGTCGGCGTCACGGTTACCCTGCGCGGCTTTCGGATGTATAGCTTCCTGGATAAGCTGATCAACGTGGCCCTGCCCCGCGTGCGCGACTTCCAGGGCGTTTCCGCCGAAGGTTTTGACGGACGCGGCAATTACCATCTGGGCCTGAAAGAACAGCTGGTTTTTCCCGAAATATCCTCGGACAGCCTGGAAAACGTATTTGGCCTGGAAGTATCCATTGTTACCACCGCCGGCGCTGATGAGCCTGCCCGCGAGCTGCTCCGGCAGATGAAGTTTCCTTTTAAAAAATAAGCCCTAGCATTAAGCCTATCTACTAAACGCAATTTTAATCACATGGCTACCCAAGCACAAATCGCCAAATCCTTAAGGAGCAGAAAAAAGCCGAAGTTTTCCACCCGCGTGGTCCGGCGCTGCTGGAGATGCGGCCGTAAAGCCGGCTACATGCGCGATTTTGACATGTGCAGAATCTGCTTTCGGGAGCTGGCCAGCCGCGGCGAAATCCCCGGCGTCGTCAAGGCTTCCTGGTAAATTAATTAGTTTAACAAGTTCATCAAGTTATAAAGTTCATTAAGTGCAGCAAACTTGATAAACCTGACCAACCTGATAACTTATAAACTTTCAACTATTGTTATGTACACCGACCCTATCGCCGACATGTTAACCCGCATCCGCAATGCCGCCGCCGCCCGCAAGACCGAGCTGGTTTTGCCTTACTCCAAATTCAAGGCAAGCCTGGCTAAGCTGCTGCAGGCGGAAGGTTTTGTGACAGGCGTGCAGGAACTGACCGGCCAGCACAAGATGCTGCAAATCGGCTTGAAATACCTGGACAGCGGCGAGCCGGTTATCGGCGGTATTAAGCGGGTCAGCACGCCGGGCCAGCGCATTTATCTGCCGGCGGAAAAGCTGCCCCGGACCAACAGCGGCCTCGGCGTCACCGTGGTCTCCACCTCCAAGGGGCTGATGACCGACCGACAGGCGCGCAAGGCCAAGGTCGGCGGCGAAGTAGTCTGCCAAGTGTGGTAAATTAAATCCAGATAAGCAAGTTAATCAAGTTACAAAGTTTGTAAAGTGATTGCAGCCGACTTGATAAACCTGACAAACTTTATAACTTTAAGAACTATATTTATATGTCAAGAATCGGAAAAAAACCAGTAATCATCCCAGCCGGGGTCAAGGTGGAAAAGAAAGACCTGGCTTTGACCGTGACCGGCCCCAAGGGAACGCTGACCCTGGCGCTTCATCCCGAGGTCCAGATAAGCGTAACGGACCAGGAAGTGACCGCCGACGTCAAGCGCAAGGACAATAAGAAAGACCGCGCGCTATGGGGGCTGTTCCGCGCCCTGATTCAGAATTTGGTGGACGGGGTTACCAAGGGG
>CAZJLL010000107.1:0-10117 GCA_964547145.1 uncultured Candidatus Saccharibacteria bacterium
GCCATCAGCTGGTAGTGCGGGTGGACCAGCGAGGCCCCGGCATCCCGGCCGTGGTTATGGAAAATCTGGACGTAAGCCAGCTTGGGATCCTTAGCCAACTCATTAATCCGTTCAATAAAAGTGCGTAAACTCTGCTCCACCGTGGCAATGGACTGCAGAGCCACCGGCTCATTGTGCTTGCGGGTAACAATGACTTCGTGGTCGCCGTCGCCGGAATGGGAAATATAAAATTCCTTGTGCCGGTAGCTGGCCGCGCGCTCCAGCGAGGCAAACTTGTTCGGGATGACGCGGATTTCCCAGTCGGCAAAAGAGGGGCCAACGCGCCTGCCGATGCGGTCATAACGCGCCACTTCCGTATTCAAATGCTCGTTGCCCGGGCAAAATACACAAGCCGCATCGGACTCCGGCACGCCGTGCATTACGGAATAAGTCTTATATTGATCCGGCCGCTTGCCCCGGGCCGGCGCAATCAGGACCCACTGTTTGGTAATTGGATTTTGCCTGAACTCAGACATGTAAAAAATCGGCGTTATAAAAACCCGCTGCCCTGCCTGCCATTGTCCCCTGCTGCACCCTTGCTTCAAGTTCCATGTTTTATATTTTATTCTTTATGCTGCCTGTCCAGATAATTCTGCAGCAAAATCTGTGCCGCCAGGCTGTCTATATTCTTATCGCCGCCGGGCAGGTGCCGGGCCATTACGCTAGTCAGCCGCTCATCCATAATTACCACCGGCAAATCCGCCGCCTGCTCCAGTTTATCCCTGAACCGCCCGACCTCCGCCGTCTTTTTGGTCTCCAGTCCGCTCATATTCAGCGGCCAGCCCAAAACAATGGTATCAATTTCCTGCTCGGCCAAAAGTCCGGTCAATTGGGTCCAGAATGCCGCCGGCGGCAGAATAGCCAGTTCCCTGGCGAGCGTCCGGGTTTCATCCGACACCGCCAGGCCGATTCGCTTCTCGCCGTAGTCAATGCCAAGCGTTCTGCTCATAAGCTGAAATTAGAAATAAATTACTGGGTCTGGCCCAAGGTTACCTGCAGATTTTCAACTTTCCCCTTGTGGTAGACCTGCAAGCTGATTGTCTGGCCGACGTCGGCATCCTTGAGCAAATCGGCCAAGCCATGGTCTTCGTCCACTTTCTGTCCGTTCACCTGCAGAATTATGTCATTCTCCTGCAGGCCGGCCTTGTCGGCCGGACTGCCCGGTACTACGGCAAAGTCCGTGGCCGTATCGCCGCGCACAATCAGCGCGCCGTAATTTTCCGGCAGCTTTTGCTCCTCTGCCAGCGCCTGGGTGATAATCAAATAGCGTACCCCCAAAAAGGGGCGCAGGATTTTTCCGTTTTTTTCAAAACTATCCAGCGCTTTGGCAGCATCCTGGGACGGAATGGCAAAACCGACCAGCTGGCCCTGCTCGTCAATGGCGGTATTAATACCGACCACGTCGCCGGCCACGTTGAGCAGCGGACCGCCGCTGTTACCCGGATTGATGGCGGCATCGGTCTGGATGACGCCGGACAGCTGTTCGCTGTCTCCGCCGCTGTCATTGCCGGCGGTAATGCTCCGGCCGGTGCCGGAAATGATACCGCTGGTTACCGTATTTTGGTACTGGCCCAGGGAATTGCCTATGGCAATGACCCGCTGGCCGATTTCCAGGCCGGCGGAGCCGGCCAGGCGCAAGTAGGGCGCGTTACTAATGTCCACTTTAACAATGGCCAAATCACTGACCGGATCACGGGCCAGGACTTTGGCATCATACTTCTGCCCGTCTGAAGTCAAAACCGTGTAACTGGCTGAATCGTTGGAGACAACGTGCTTGTTGGTCAGAATCAGGCCGTCAGCGGAGACAAAAAAACCGCTGCCGGCGCCAATCTCCTGCAGGCCGGAAGAACCGCCGCCGGAATTCTGGCTCGGCTGCTGCTGGCCGCCGCCGCCAAAAAAATATGAAAACGGGCCCTGGCTGAACGGGTCCAGGCTGTAACCGGGCAATTTGTTCAAATCTTCGGAAATGACAATGGAGACCACGGCCGGACTGGCTTTTTTAACCACGTCCACAATGGCCGAATCTTCGTTCAGCGTCACATTCTGGACTGTGGCAGAAGCAGGGAACAGCAATTTCTGCAGCCGCGGCGAGTGCAAAGCATAAATAGCGCCGCCGGCGCCGCCAACGGCGCCGCAGACTAGGCTGATTAAAACCATCAGAACAGCCGGCCAGCCAAAGCGGAAGCGGCGGGGACGTAAGGAATTTTGCCCGGCTGGATCGATAGCTGGATTAGGCGTGATTGTTTCCATAAATAAAATTATACCACAAAAGAGCCTGCGCCGGCTCCATTTTAGGCGATTTCCTTTATTTCAAAAGCTAATTTGTCGGATTGGCCGGCGCTGCATACAACGGCAAGGGCGTAACCAGCTGAGCCTGCGGTACGGCAATGCAGGCTTTTTGCTCCTTTAACACCGTACCCTGAAAAACAAAATTATTCAAAAAAGTCTGGGTAATCTGACTGGCGATATTGGCCGCCGTAGGATAGCCGGCGCTGCCGGCCTGGCCCAGTCCCAACTGGGCCTGCAGAGCCGCGCGCAGCGTATCTACTGTCGTCTGGGCGGAAACGGCTATGCTGCCGGTCACGTCCCGCGAGGACTTATTGCCGTTGCTGGACAGTTCATTATTGGCCGCCTGCTGTGCTGCGGACTGGGCCTGCTGGGCCACGTCCTGATAATACAGCTGCCAGCCTTGCGGCGAAGACAGAAAATTCCCGACCCGGGACAATTTTTGGTAATAATCCGGGTCAGCCGGATTCAAGGCTTGCGGGTCAAAACCCAAATACTGGTCAGCCTTGGCCTGGAAAACCTGCAGATAGTTCTGCGGACTGCCGCAGCTGACTTCAGGAATGAAATTTTTAATCATCTGGCGATCGAGCGAATCTGGCACGTACTTATTCAGGTAATCGTCCACGTACTGGCCGCCGACCAGGGCATCCGTATAATATAAAAAGTTTGTAATGCGGTAAACCTGTTCAATTTTATTGGCCAGCATGTTCAAAAATTGCAGTTCAAAACGGGCCACCGAGGCGGCCAGGGCTTCTTCCACCCCGACCCAGGCTTTCTGCCAAATGTCGGTAACCAGCGAGATGCCGATCTGGGCATGCGCCGCCGGCACGAAAAGGCTGCCCTGTGCGTCCGACTGGCCGGCATCGCCCAATAGATTGTATTTCTGGTTGAGCGCGCCAAAAGCGCTTTGCGCCTTTTGGGCGCTCTGGGAAATAATGGCGTAATCCTTATACATCCGCGGCCAGGGATTGGAGCTGCCGGGGTCTGCCATGTATCCCTGCGCGGTTTGGGCCAAATCTTGATAGGCCTCCAAAACAATCAGCTGCTGGTTTTGGAATTCCGCCGCTTCCTGCGGCACGTTCAGGCGGCCGTATTGCTGCAGCGCGCCGGCCAGATCGGCAGCTAAAGAGTCCACCTGGGCGCTGCTGCCCTGGTCGTTGAATAAATCGCCGGCTGACGCATCGGACGCCGCTTTCACCTGATCCGCAATCGGAGAGGAAGCCGAGATAAAATCAATTATTGCCGTACGGCCGGAAGACGCAACCACGCGCACCGGCGTCTGCGGTTTTGCAGGATAAACAATGGCCTGGGCCGTATCCAGCTGCTGCTCCACCGCCTGCTGCACCTGGTCAGGCGGCAAAATCTCCTGGTACAGCGCGGTCTGCCCTTCCGGCGTGGAACCTAAGTCTTTCAAATACTGGGCGTAAGCCTGCTGCCGGCTGTTATATTGCTGCTGCAGGGCCTGATAGTCAGTCGTATCGGTGGCCGTAAAATCGGGCCGATGCCAAAAAGACACCAATCCCAGAATGATAATCAGGACGAGGATAGTCACCAGATATTCTTTTTGTTGTTTGGTTTCCAGCATAGCTGCGCAAGCTTGGGCATTTTTTGCCGGCGCTTGGAGGTTTGCCCATATTATAGCATGGCGGGGCGCTATTCAACCAATTCGCCGCCGAAAATCTTCAATGCATCGGCCAAAGTCGGGGCCGCGCCTTCTGCCGCCGCATGCTCTTCCTTAACTACGCGGCCGGCCAGGCCGATTTGCCGGCCGCTTAATTCTCCAAAGATCTGGCAAATTAAAGCGGCGTTCTTCGGACTCTCCAGGGTATTTTTGTCAAACAAAAACCGGCTTTTTAGCACCGCGCGGCCGTTTTCCACGGCCAACAACGGCGAATTTTTCAGCAAGCTTGCCAGCGGACCGTTCTTTTCTTTGACCTTAGCGATTACTTCCGGCCAAAATTGTTCTACTTCCTGCAGGCTGGCCGTAGCGGACTGAGGAACGGACGGCGGCAATTGCTCGCCCAGGTCCGCTGCGGCAGCGGCAGGGGTCTCGGGCGCGGCTGCAATCGCCGGCCTGGCTGCGCGCCCGGCAGCTTTGGCTTCCGGACCGCCCTTGGCTTTTCTTAAAGCCGCTTCCACGGCCGCAATCAAAAAAGGAATCTGCGGTTCAGGCGCTGCCGCCAAATCTTTGTAAGCTTTAAGGAACAGGCGGATGATGAAAATCAATTCGGCCGACGAAAAGGCTTCGGCCAATTCGGGCAAAGCAGCCGGCGCGGCGGCGGCCGGCGCAAGTTTATAAATTAAAACCTGGCGTAAAAATTCCAAAAAATCACGCGTCAAAACTGCGTAATCCAATCCCCGTTCCGAACAGTCCTGCAAAAAAGGCGGCACCGCCGCAGCCCGGCCTTCGGCTAGCAGGCGCAGCAGGCGCTCGCATAAAGCCGCGTCCGTCACGCCCAGCAGCGCCCGGCTGACTTCCAACCCGGGGTCGTCGCCAAGCGTCAACACCTTGCCCAGTAGCGACAGCGCATCGCGTGCGCTGCCTTCGGCATTCTGCGCTACCAGCTGCAGCACTTCGTCGCTGACGCGCAGGCCTTCCCTTTGGCTGACCTCGCGCAAATGCGCCAGCAAATCAGCCGCGGCCAGGGATTTAAAGTCAAACTTCTGCGTGCGGGAAATAATCGTAGGCGGCACTTTATGAACTTCCGTGGTGGCGAGGATGAAAATGGCGTGGCGCGGCGGCTCCTCCAGTGTCTTTAGCAGCGCATTGAATGCGCCTTTGGACAGCATATGCACTTCGTCAATAATGAACACCTTGTATTTGCCCAAAGAAGGGCTGAAGCGCACGTGCTCAATCAGTTCGCGGATATTGTCCACGCCCGTGTTGGAAGCAGCGTCAACCTCCACCAAATCAATAAAATTTCCCGCTTCCACCTGTTTGCAGATGCTGCACTTCCCGCAGGCGTCGCCTAAAGCCGGCTGCAGGCAATTGACTGCCTTGGCCAAAATGCGGGCGACGGAAGTTTTGCCCACGCCGCGGCTGCCGGTGAACAAATAAGCATGCGCAACTTGGCCGCTCAATACCTGGTTTTTGAGCGTCTGAATAATGTATTTTTGATTGACCACCTCGCCAAAAGTCTGCGGGCGGTATTTGCGGTATAAAACTGCCATAATTCAATAAAATTCCTCAAAAAACGCTGATAAAATTATTATATCACCGGCCCGCCAAAACAACAAAAAAGCCGGCAAAACCGGCTTTGGGCTGCTTAAAACAATCAACTTTAAACGGCAGTGGAGGGTGCGCCCGCTGAAACGCTTACTTTTTAAACACAATAACCTTATAGCCGATAAAATTCCAAAATAGCGATACGGCGGTGGCAACCACGGCGGCAAGATTTTTATCCAAATCCGAATGGGTCAGATGCAGGTTGGCCGATACCACGGCGATTAAGGACACGTTAATGCCCAGGCCGATTAAGGTGACAATCGTGAACACCAGAAAGGAATGCCCCTCATGGTTCCAGTCGGAGGTATGAAAGCCGAAGCCGCGCCACAGCGCGCTTTCAAAAATCATATAGACGAGCAACAGCAAAAAATACACCAGGGCGGAAGCTGAAAAGCGGGAAGCGATTAAAACCAGCAGCACGGCCAAAATACCCAAAGCTCCAACCAATACCAGCCGGACAAAATTCTTCCATAAAGACACGCCTTGTTCGCTGCCGAAAGTCCAGGTCCGGTTCCAGAGATAGCTTTGAATTACCGCCGCGACAAAAGCCAGCGCTTCCACGCCGCCCAGCGGCCAGCCTTGGCTGACGCCCAAAGCCTTGGATAGCGTATTAAGGATTAAAAAATTCAGCGCCGTATTCAAAAAACCGATGCAGGCAAAACGCAAAAACTGGTAAATTACCGGATGGCTTTGCATATAACCGGTAATTTTTGATTCCAGCCCCGCCGCCGGGATGGTGCCGCTGACGCTGTCCATAAAAATTTTATAAACTAATGTTTAAAGCTCTTCGTCTTCGTCCACAATCACCTTGCCGGAAGCGGGCGCACCCTCCATTTCCAGATCAGTCGAGTTGGCTGCCATCCCCTTTTTAATGACATTCTCCACCGCAGCCCATTCCGATTCATGCTCCTGGGGCACAACAATAGTCACTTCATCCCCGGCCTCGGCCTTAAAGTAAGTCAGGCTGGCCAGCAGGACCTTGTAAGGCTTGCCGTCTGCCATAACGCGGAAATCACCCTTGTCGTCCACAATCAGCACGCCCAGCATCTTCTTTCGATCCACCGGACCGATCTGCTTATAAATAAACGAACCGTCTTCGGCAATGGTCAACTTCAGCACATCGCCTTCCACCAGCTTTGATTTGGAAGCATAGTTGGCCGGCACCGGATATTGCTTTTTGTCCGGCCCGATCATATTCTGCCCGTCAAACACGCCCTCAATAACCTTGCCGCCTTCGGACACTGAAAAAGTCACGGCCTTTTCCGCCAATTGGTTCAAATTCGCCTTACTGGCCGGACCGCCCATAATTTCGCGCAATAGCTGCTTGGCTGACTGAATGTTTTTTTCGGCCGACTCAATCATTTGGGCCAACAGCGCCAAATTGGAAACTTTATTATCCATATTTTTATTTCGCTCACTGTTAAAAAACTAGGTTTGGGCTTTAATGCGGGCGTCTAAATCCATTATGATCCGGCAAATAACCCCCAACTGGAAGCGGGGCCGACTTTATTTTTGTTTCTTGCTGCCTGACAATGAAGCTGCATGAATTATATCAAAAAACAAAAAAACAGGCAAATGCCTGATTTATCTGGCCGATTGCCGCGCCAGGGCTATTTTCCGGCCGGCTGCAGGCTCGGCAGGAGGCTGGCTTTCTCCGAGGTGGCCAAAAGAAATTGACAAAACCGCGGATATTTTATGCACAGTTCCTGGATAGTCGCGCCGGGCCGCGCGGCATCCTGCAAAAAAGCGTTGGAAGCGGCCATATCCTGGGCGAAAATCTTGGCCGCATATTCCTTAATTTCCGCTTCATAAACCTTGATGTCCGAAACTTCGTGCCCGAAATGCAGCGCCTGCTTTAAGGCCGAAACTTCCTCAAAGTCTTTTTCGATTTCCGTCAGCAGCGCCAGGGCCCGGCTTTCGCTGTTCAGCTCGCCCAGGCGCGAAATCACGCGCTGGGAAATCTCCGCGGCGCGCGGCAAAGACGTGCGCCGCGTGCGCATGGCTTCGGCTAAAAACAGCGCCACAAGATTATTAAAATTTTGAGCTGGATTTTGCGCCATTAGCCGGTTGCTTAATGATGCCCGCCATGTCCGCCGCCTCCCCCGCCGCCTTTAACCGGCTTAAGTCCGAGGTTGGAAATCGCTTTAGGCACTTCGCCGATAGCCTGGGGGATTTCCAAGGCCATTTTGGCCAAAGGTTCGGCCGCCAAATTTTCAATAGTTTCTTCTATCGCCTCGCCCACTGCTTTTTTTGTTTCCTTCACAATTCCTCCGCCGGCAGCGCCGTGAGAACTGCCGTGCTCATGGGAATGCGAACCGTGTTCTGCTCCGTGTGGCATAAAAAATAATTAAATTAAGGATACAAGTATGTATGGATTTAAGGATACGGGGATATAAGAAGTAAGATATATGATATAAGAGCTGCATGCTCTGCGCTATATCCGCTCAAGGCTATTATACCATAGCATCGGCCACTGCGCCGGCCTCGTTAATCTCAGCCTCCACTTCGGCGCGCGGGCGGCCGTATTTGAGCCGCGACAGTTGGCGGATGGCCGCGGCTGTTTCCTCACTGCCGGCGGAGGGCAGCGGCAAGGTCGCCATATTGAATGGCTTGCTGGCCGTGCCGCTAATCATCAGCTTGACGTAAGCGTTAAACCGGTCAATGTTGACCAGGTCAAACTGATTAAAAGTGGGGGCGAATTCCTTGCCCAAAACCTCGCCGTCCTCTGCTCCGGTACGGAACACCGCCATAGTGCCTACATTGCCGAACACGGCGTCGCGCAGGTCCTTGCTGCCCGCGCCCTGGGCGCCGGCCTGAGTCTCCAGCTGCCCAAGATACTGGTGGGCAATGACCAGGCTTAGGCGGTATTTCCTAGCCTCGGATAAAATGGAGGAAAAAGCGTCGGTAATGAAATTTTGGAATTCATCCACGTATAAATAGAAATCCCGCCGCCGCTCTTCCGGAATGTCGGCGCGCGACAGGGCAGCCATCTGGATTTTAGATACCAGGATCAGGCCAAGCAGCTTGGCGTTGATTTCGCCCGTGCGCCCCTTGGACAAATTAACCAGCAGCACTTTGCCTTCGTCCATAATCTTGCGGAAATTAAAACCGCTCCTGCTCTGGCCGACAATGTTGCGCATCATGGTATTTTCCACAAAGCGGCCGACCTTGGAAATCAGATAGCCCAACATTTCGCTTTTATGGAAATCGGACGTCTTGGCCATTTCCTTTTCCCAGAACAGGCGGACCACGGGGTCTTTAACCCGGGCAATTTTGTATTTTTGGAATTCCGTATCGGTAAAGATGCGGGGTAAGTCGGTAATGGTGCCCGGATGTTCCTCGTCCGCCATCAGCGTCAGCATGGCGTTGCGCATGTTATGCTCAAACATCGGCCCGAGCATGGCCGGGTCGGTCACCAATTTATAAAAAATAGAAATCATCTCCTGCACCGCAAAATCCTTCTGCTCTTCGCTGTCCACCTCCAGCATATTCAGCCCCAGCGGCCGGTCCATATCAAACGGCTCAAACACAATAATGTCTTCCGCCCGGCTTTTCGGCGCCCGCTCCAAAATATCCTGGATCAAGTCGCCGTGCGGGTCAATCACGCACAGCCCTTCGCCGTTATTAATGTCCTGGATGGCCATATTGGCCAGCAGCCAGGACTTGCCGCTGCCGGTGCGGCCGAGGACGTAAGTATGGCGCCGCCGGTCGTCGCGGTTCATGTAAATAGGCGTCTCCTGGCCGCGATAGGTATTTTTTCCAAGCAGCAGGCCGCTTGTCGGCGCATTCAGCGGCGGCGGCGCTTTTTTGGATACCAGCCACTTAATGTTAGGCGTCTCAATGTAAGGCGTCGGCAGGTGCCACAGGCTGGCCAATTCCTCGGTATTCAAAATTCCCCGGCCGCCATTATCGCGAAATACCCGGAAAATATAATCTTTTAAAATGTCGTTCTTGCCGCGCTTTTTTGGCTTAAAACCGTTGAACGGCGGAATGCTATACTGTAAAAATGCGGCCAGGAGGTTGCGCATATGCATATCGGCCTGGCCCGGAATTTCCGAAGCCGTAAGCAGCCGCACATTAACCTTGTAGCCCGGCCGGCTGGCCTTTTCTTCCAATTTTTTTACAATTTCCTGCTGCATCGGCGTCAGCTGTATGGGCGCGGCGTAGCCGGACAGGTCCTTATGGGCATGCGACGGCCCCTGCTGGCTGCCGCGGCCGACCCCGGCCAGCCCCTTGCCCACCCCGCGGGCAAAGCCAACCAGCAGCTGATAGAAATGCCCCCTTTCCACCAATTCCGGATTTTTGCCCTGCTGGATTTCCAAAGCCATATGGCGCGGCCTTCCCTGCCAGGACGTACCTGCTGGGCTGATGACAAATTGGATTGCCGCGCCTTCGTTTTCCTGCAGCTTGCTCATGGCATTGGTCAGCGCATTGAGCGGGTCGGACTCGGTGCTTTTGTAAGTGCGGAACGGATAGACGTATTGCTTGTTTAATTCCAATTCCTCCACCGCCACCTTGCCGGTTTTTTGAAACGGGTTATAGCCTTTAACCTGCTCAATAAAGGCG
>CAZJLL010000108.1:0-2318 GCA_964547145.1 uncultured Candidatus Saccharibacteria bacterium
CCCAGCGCTCCCGCATTGTCCAGCTTGGAAATTAAAATTTTCGGCTCCGTGCCGGGGTTAAAAATCTTCTCCCGCAAGACCCGCCGGGCTGCCGGGAGGTATTTGCCCGCCCGCCGGATGCCGACGCTGCCGCCGATAATAACCGCCTCCGGTTCAAACACGTTAGCCAGGCCGGCCACCGTCCGGCCGAGCAGCCGGCCCAGGCCGGCGAAATCGCTCCGGTCGCGCAGCTGCTGGTAATGGGCCTCCACGTAGTCCTCGCCCATAAGCAAATGTCCGAATTCGGCGCCGCCGCCCCGCGCGCCGCGATAGAGCCGGCGATTTAGGACAATGCCGCCGCCGACGCCCGTGCCTAAAGTAAACGCCAGAAAGTCGGCATATCCCCGGCCCTGGCCGCGCTGCAGTTCCGCCCGGGTAAAACAGCTGGCATCGTTGTCCACCTTCACCTTCTTAAAGCCGTTTAAGCGGAAAAATTTGGCCAGGTCCAAATTTTTAACAAATGGCAGATTGGGCGAATGCCTGACCAGGCCGCGGCCGGCGTCAACCTGCCCGGCCATGCCCAAGCCTAAGGCCCATGTCCGCTGCCCGGCCGACAGGAAATCCGCCAGTTTGAGCAGGTTGCGCTCAAATTCAAACAAGTTTTTAGGCGTCACAATGGTCAGCTCGCCAACCGTCTTGCCGCCCACCAGGGCCACGCCGGTTACCTTGGTGCCGCCAATGTCCAAACCGATAACATTCATAAGGGTCAGTTAATTATTTAGCATAAAACATGAAGTTTGAAACATGAAGCATAAAATGTAATATTCATAAACTTGTAGTCTGTAACTATAAAATACAATAAGCTTGAAACTTGTAGCCTGAAACTTGAAACTCTCAAAACAGGGTCCTGGCATAATCCCAAAACTCCGGATGGCCCTGCTGCTTCATCCAATACCACCACTCAACGCCCCAGAGGTATTGCGGGTCAAAACCCGTGGCACGGGCCACTCCGACAATGGTCTTAAAATGATCCAAGCTCATGGTCTTAAACTGCTCGGACACGGGCGTGCTGGTAATCCCATTGGTCGTCCAGGGTTCTGCTTCCAGCTCAATAATCATAATCGGCTTGCCCGGATGGAGCAAGTGCAGCACGCCCGCTTTTAAGCGGTAAAACCAGGCCGGAATGGGATTGGTCCAGTAGCGCTTGAGCACGTCGGAAAAGACGTAGCGGTAAAGCGTGGTGCCGAATACGTCCCCGCGCGCGCCGGCCATAAACCAGTAATTCAGTTCTCCGCTATCGCTGACCAGCACCGGCCTGGCCGGGTCCAGCTGTTTGACCAGGGCAATTTCCTGGTCCAGGAATTTTTTATCCAGCGGCGGACAAATGCCGAAGGTGGACAAGAACGGCTCATTTTCCACCTGCCACATTGTTATGTGCGGGTTGCCCTGGTAGCGCCGCACCACGGTCTCCATATAAGAAAGCTGTTCGTTCTCCTGACCCGCCTGGTCCAGGCTGCTTAACCAGGACGGATCGTGGCACTCCGGCCAGCGGGGCAGCCGGCGGCCCACGGCCAGAATAATTTGGGCGTTGCGCTGGCCGGCCTGGTCAACCTGGAAATCCAAATCGGTAAAGTCATACTGGTCCCGCTGCTGCTCCACCTCGTCCCAATAGGCCGAGAGGCGTAGGCGGCGCACCTGCAAATCATCCAGCAGCGACAGGTAAACCTGCCGCCAATCCAGACCCAGGCTCTCGGCATATGGTGCGCTAAAGGTTACGCCGTAAGCAATGGTTTTGGCCTTGGGTCCGGCATTCAAAGTCAGCAGCCAGACTATTGCCGCAAGCAGCGCCACACCGCCCAAAATTTGCCAAACTCTTTTCATATTAATAGCACGCAGCAACGAAATACAAAACCTAATTTAAAGATTGAAAGATTTAATGATTGGAAGATAAGGTGACAGCATTAGAATATCAAAATCCAAATTTCCAATTTCAAATCAATTTTCAAATGTCAAAAGTATCTTAATATCTTTTATCCTTATATCACTACATCCTTAACTCCTCATTTTTAAATCTTATATCTCTAACTTCTCGCCCCTAGTCTCTAATTCCTGACTTCTCCCCCTGAGCGCTGCACGCTCAACGCTGTACGCTCTGCTTAGATAAACAGCAGCAACGCTCCGGCAAAGACCAAGCCAATGCCGCAGGCCTTCTGCAGCACCGCCGCCGGGTCGGTTTTTTCCCTGACCAGATGGCCTCGAAAAGTGCTAACCAGCAGGCTCAGGCCGAACAGGAACACGTAGCGGAAGCCCTGCAGGGCGTTAATGACCGAAATTTTGCC
>CAZJLL010000109.1:0-3264 GCA_964547145.1 uncultured Candidatus Saccharibacteria bacterium
CGCCGCCGATGTCCTGGCTCTTGCCGGAGAAGTCAAAGATAGCGTGTACCGCCAGACCGGAATTAATTTAGCTTTTGAGCCGGAGTTGATAGGTTTTACTTGATTTGATATACTTTCTTTACTTTCATTTTTTTAGAAATAATATGTCCATCAACATCAAAATCACCAACACCACTTTAACGCCGGCGATTAAGGAATTTATTGAAGAAAAGCTGGCTGCGCTGGATAGATTTTTGAAGCCGGAAGACAAAGTTCATGTGGAAATTGAAGTGGACAAGAAACGGAGCAAAGAGCCCCCGTTTCGGGCCGAAGTGGACATTCAACCGCGCGGGCATTATGCCGAGGCGCGGGGTCTGGATATTTATTCGGCGTTTGACCTTGTTCTGCCGAAGATTAAAGAGCAGCTGACCAAAAAGAAAGACAAGGATGTCAGCCTGCGCCGGCGGCGCAAAGCTGCAGCCAAGTAATTAACTGATAATGCGGTCAATCACTCAAAATTTCTGGTTTTATTTTACGCCGGGCGTAAAAGCTGGAAATTTTGAGTTGAATAAAAGTTCGCGTTAAGCATTTGACTTTAAATTCCCGGCCTTCACGCAAGGCCGGTTTTTAATTTTTAGGGAGGAACTTGATAATGTCCAGACAGGAAGCCCTGCGGCTGACAAGTAATGCCCAGCCGGGTTCGGATGCGGCAAAATTGAGGCAGCGGCTGAAATTGAGGTCTGACGTAGTGTTTTGCCGGCGTTGCCTTAAGCAGCAGCCTGATCAGGCGGTGATTTGTCAGGCCTGCCAAAAACCTCTGGAAATAGTTTTTGCCGCCGAAGGCATAAGCTATTAGCACCTGCCGGCTGCCTGATCGCGTTGATCAGGCAGTCGGCTTTCTTTATTACACCACAAATCGCAATTGGAAGAGGGGACGCCTCTTCCGAAAAAACCCGCTTTTCAGAAGGCGGGCTTTTTGTTATAATTTAACAGTTGTTTTCGGTAAAAAACTAACTTTTGGGAGATATTCATGGCATTTTTCAGCAATTGGTTCAAACCTAAAAATCCCTTGGAAACTTATGCCGAGGAACTTGGAGAGGTAAACGGCTACCGCGAAGAAATTGCTAAGCTTAGCCAGGAAGCGATGCGGCTAGAAATTACGGCGCTAAAAGCAAAACTGGCTGCTTTATCCGGAGAGCAGGAATTACTGGATGAACTTAAAGCCGCCGCGCCGCGCGTTTTTGCTTTGGCCCGCGAGGCGGCCAAGCGGAGCATAGGGCAGTTCCATTATGATGTCCAGGTGGTTGGCGGCCTGGTGCTGGCGGAGGGTAAGATTGCGGAAATGAAAACCGGCGAAGGCAAGACGCTGACGGCGACTTTGCCCCTGGTGCTATATGCTCTGGCCGGCAAAGGAGCTCATTTGGTTACGGTAAATGATTATTTGGCCCGCTGGCAGGCCAGCCTGATGGGGCCGGTTTATGCTTACCTGGGCTTATCCGTGGCTTCCATCCAGCACGAAGCTTCTTTTATGTTTGACTCGGCCTACGAACCCGAAGAAGAGGAAATCAAACAGCTGGAAGGGGAGACCCAGGGCCTGGTCATGGACGTAAAGCACATGCGGCCGGTGTCGCGGCGCGAGGCTTACGCGGCCGACATTACCTATGGTACCAACAACGAATTCGGCTTTGACTTTCTGCGCGACAATATGGTTCAGCATTTCGGCCAGATCGTCCAGCGCGAACTATTTTTTGTGATCGTGGACGAAGTTGACAGCATTCTGATTGACGAAGCGCGCACGCCGCTGATAATCAGCGCGCCTGATATGGAGCCGACCAGCAAATACGTGGAATTCGCCCGCCTGGTGGACCGGCTGGATGCGGCGGCGGATTACACCGTGGACGAAAAGCATAAGGCGGCCAGCCTGACCGACGGCGGCATTACTAAAATTGAGCAGTTTTTAAAGGTACCCAACATTTACGACACCTCCCGCGGCGTAACTACAATCCATCATATTGAACAGGCCCTGCGCGCCCGAACCTTGTTTAAAAAGGACCGCGATTACGTGGTGCGCGAGGGGGAAATCATTATTGTGGACGAATTTACCGGCCGGCTGATGTTCGGCCGCCGCTACAGCGAAGGCCTGCACCAGGCCATTGAGGCCAAGGAAGGCGTAAAAATCCAGCAGGAAAGCAAGACGCTCGCCACCATTACTTTTCAAAACTTATTTCGGCTGTATAAAAAGTTGGCGGGCATGACCGGAACCGCCAAAACGGAAGAAGAGGAATTTTTCAAGATTTATAGGCTGACGGTGGAACAGATTCCGACTCACCGGCCAATGATCCGGCAGGATGATGCCGACGCGGTTTACAAAACTGAAACGGCGAAATTCCAGGCCATCGCCAAAGAAATTAAGCGGCGGCATCAAAAAGGGCAGCCGGTGCTGATTGGTACTGTGAGCATTGCCAAAAACGAGGAACTGGCCGGAGTAATGAAGCGCGAGGGGCTGGATTTCGAGGTCTTAAACGCCAAAAACCACGAACATGAGGCGCGCATTATTTCACAGGCTGGACGCCTGGGCGCCATTACTCTGGCTACTAACATTGCCGGACGCGGCGTGGACATCCTGCTGGGCGGCAACCCGGCCGATGCCGGGGAAGCCGAGGCCGTACGCCAAGCCGGCGGCCTGCATATTTTGGGTACGGAGCGGCACGAAAGCCGGCGCATCGATAACCAATTGCGCGGCCGCGCCGGCCGCCAGGGCGACCCGGGCAGCAGCCAATTTTTTGTTTCCATGGAAGACGACCTTATGCGCCTGTTTGGCGGCGAACGAATGAAGAGCTTGATGAACACCCTTGGCTTGCCCGACGACCAGCCGATTGAAGCCGGCATTGTCTCTAAATCCATTGAACAGGCACAGAAGAAAATTGAGGGCTTGAACTTTGATACCCGCAAGCATGTGCTGGAATTTGATGACGTGCTGAACCACCAGCGCAATGTAATTTACAAAAAGCGGCGCGGCTTTCTGGCAGGCAGCCCGGAAAGCGCGGAGATTCGCTTAAAAGAAGAGATTTTAAAGCTGGTCCGCTCCGAGCTGGACGAATTGGTTACCGTGAATCTGAATGCGGTGGATGAAAGCGGCTCGCAAAAGCGCGACTGGGACGCCTTGTTTCAGGCGGCCAACGGCATTATTCCGGTTACGCCGGAACTTATAAAACAGGCGAAGGATGCGGCCCAGAATGCGGCCGACCAGGAATTTGCGGTGGCCGATACCCTATACCAGGCGGC
>CAZJLL010000110.1:0-2352 GCA_964547145.1 uncultured Candidatus Saccharibacteria bacterium
ACCAGCCAGCCGCCCAAAGCCGCCAGGCTCAATTTTTTGCCGACTTTTTCCGAGAGCCTGGTCAGGCCCAGCTGATTGGCCAAATGGTCAATTTTTATCACTTCCAGCGCCTTGCGGATCAGGGCGCTCAAAAATTCTCCCAGCAGCCAGCCGAGGATAAGCACAATCACGGCGGCCACTAGGTTAGGCAGGTAGCTTAGGGTTTTGGCGTATAAATCGCCCAAAGCGCTAACTACCATGGCCTGATAGGTGGGATAATCCATTGTTGTCCTTTCTTGGTTTTGGTTACTTTGTTGTTTGGCTTTAAGCCGCGCCCGCTTTTAAACATCGACCTTTTTAAAAGGCAGTGTCGGCTATTCACCCAAAATTTGCAAATAAACTTCGCGGCTGCGGCCGCCGTCAAATTCCACAAAAAAAATGCTCTGTTTGGCGCCCAGCAGCAGGCCGCCTTTTTGGACAATCATGGTTTCGGAAGAGCCGAGCAGGAAAGTTTTGACGTGGGCATGGCCGTTGCTGCGCTCGTTGGGGGCCACGTTCTGCCGGACTTCAAACAAATCATGGCTGTAGCTGATGTCTATGGGCACCAGGCGGTAGAGGGTCTTCATAATATCCTGCATCAGCAGCGGCTCGTTGTGGTTGAGGCGCACTGCGGCGGTGGTATGCGGGCAGAATACCGTAATCAGGCCGGTGTTGATTTTGGATTCCACCACGGCCGTCTGGACGTGGGAGGTGATATCCACGATTTCAAACTGTTTTTTTGTTTCCAGGAAGATTTTTTTAAAATGCGCGGGCATTTTTTGTCTTTTCCTTAATATTCCTAATTATACCATAAAAGCGGACAAATCAAAACACCCGCCGCCGCGAAATGGGCTTGCGGGTGTTTTGATTGGAAACTTTCTTTTTTTAGAGGATTGAGTCCTTGGCGGCCTTCAGGACGCGGAATTTGATGACAGTCTTGGCCGGGATCTGGATTTGTGCGCCGGTTGCCGGATTGCGGCCCATTCTGGCGGGGCGGTGCTTTTTTAGGAGCTTGCCCAGGCCCGGAATGGTGAATTCGCCTTCCTTTTTGGTCACCGAGTAAGCCATGTCAACCATGGCATCCATGAACTCTGACACTTCTTTTTTGCTCTTGCCCAGCTTGTCGGCCAGACCTTGCAAAATTTCTGACTTGGTCATTTTTGTCTCTCCTGCCTCCGCTGTCCTCCCTCGATCCGCTGGCAAACTGGTTGCGGGGGAGGGCTAGTTAGTGGCGGCTTTAATTTACATTTAACATACTAGCAAAAAAGCCAATAAAATCAAGGGAAATTTAATTCTTGTCAAGGGTTTTGGCGGTAATTCCGGTTATTTCAGGGAAGTTTTGGTTTATTTTTAGGTCTTAACTAAGAGGATTTTTGTTTAATAACAAACATAAATCAAAAAGAATAAAATATCCACATAAAAGTTAAGGCAAGAGCAGCATGCCGTCGCCGAACGAGAAAAATCGGAAGCGTTCGGCAATGGCCTTCCGGTATAAAGCCAGCAGCCGGCGGCGCCCGACTAAAGCGGCAACCAGCATGAGCAGGCTGGACTTGGGGACATGAAAATTGGTAATCAGGCCGTCAATAAACTTAAAGCGGTAGCCGGGTTTAATAAACAGGCTGGTCGATCCGGTTAAATTTTTTAATTCACCTTTGCGGCAGGCACTTTCCAGCGTTCGGACTACGGTGGTGCCTACGGCAATTATCGGCCGGCCTTCGCGTTTGGCGCGGTTTAGCGCTTGCGCGGCGGCAGGGCTGATCTGATAAGTTTCCGTGTGCAGCCGGCCCTTTTTGAGATTATCCGGCTTTAGCGGCGAAAAGGTGCCCAAATTGACGTTGAGCGTTACATAACAGCGGCCAATCCCCTGCTTTTGCAGGCGCTGTAACAGCCGGCGGGAAAAGTGCAGGGAGGCTGTGGGGGCAGCCACGGACAGGCCGGCTCTGGCAAAGACGGACTGATATTGCAGCCGTTTGGCCCGTTCCGACAGAGGCGAATGTTTGATATAAGGAGGCAGCGGCGTCCGGCCGTATCGCTGCAGGACTTGCCTGATGCGGCTGGTTGGAAAATTGGGTTTGAGCAAATAGGCGCCGCCGGATTTTTCAATGACGCGGACTTGGTATTGATTGCGGGCCGCGCGGCCACCGGCCAAAGCGACCGTGCTGCCAGAAGCCAGAGGCTTGTTGCATAAGGCCCGGATATGCCGGCTGTTATGATTAAGATACAATAACTCGGCCCGCCCACCGGTTGGTTTGATTACGGGCAGGCGGGCTGGGACAACCTTGGTTTGGTTAAAGACCAGCACGGCTCGCGGCGGCAGGAACCAGTCGAGTTTTT
>CAZJLL010000111.1:0-15356 GCA_964547145.1 uncultured Candidatus Saccharibacteria bacterium
CAAATAAAGGCGCTTGCGGGCCCGGGTCAGCCCTACGTAAGCCAAGCGCACTTCTTCCGATAGTTCGTCCGGCGACAGCAGGCTGCGCGAATGCGGCAAAATCCCCTCTTCCAGGCCCACGAAAAAAACGTTGTCAAACTCCAGGCCCTTGGCGCTATGCAGGGTCATCAGCGTCACGGCGTCCTTGCCGTCGTCCTGCTGGTCAATTTCAGAAATCAGGGCCACTTCCTCCAAAAAGTCCCCCGCGGCCTCGCGCCAGCCGGTCTGGCCGAATTTCTGCGTCACGCCGATCAGTTCCTGCACGTTTTCATAGCGCGACTCGCCCAGCTCGCTGCCGTCGCGCAGCGCGCGCTCATAGCCCGTCTGCCGCACGGCCAGCTTCAGCATTTCATCCAGCGCCATCTGCTCGCGTCCTTCCAGCAGCGTATCCAGCAGCTCAAAAAAAGCGCTGGCCGCGGCGCGGGCCTTGGGCTGGAGCTTGGCCTCGGCAAAAGCGGCGCGGAAATCCCGCAACGGCACTTCCTGCTCGCGGCCGCCCTGGCTCAAAATAAAATCGCGGATTACCGAATAAGACTTCTCGCCCAGCCCGCGCGCCGGCTCATTCAGCACGCGCTTTAAGGACACCAGATCGCGGTAATTCAGCAGCAGGCGCAAGTAAGCCAGCACGTCCTTGATTTCCTTGCGCTCGTAGAATTTGAGCCCGCCGACAATCTGGTACGGAATGGAGGCTTCAATGAACACCTCTTCCAGCGCCCGCGACTGCGCGTGGGTGCGATAGAGCACGCAAAATTCCTTCAGGCTGTCGTGCCGCTTGGGCAGCTGCGGCACCAGGCCGCGGCCGAAGCTTTTGCTATACTGCGCCTGCAGGCGCTTGGCGCGGATAAAACGGTCCAAAATGGAATAGCCGCGCTCCGGCGTCTCCGCCGCCTGCGGCTCGTATTCCATCTCCTCCGCCTGGCCGGCAGCCAGGCGGATAATCTGCCGGGCCACGAATTCAGCTTCAGCACGCTCGTCAGCCTCGCAAGTCAGAATGATTTTTTCCCCGCGGGGATTCTCCGTCCAAAGCTTTTTTGGCTTTTGTTCCGGATTCAGTTCAATGACTTTCTGGGCGGCGTCCAGGATATTCTTGGTGCTGCGGTAATTTTGCTCCAGCTTGATAATCAAGGCTTCGGGATAATCCTTCTCAAAGTTCAGAATGTTGGTAATGTCGCTGCCGCGGAACTTATAAATGCTCTGGGCGTCGTCGCCCACCACGAACAAATTGCGGTGCACCGCCAGCAGGCGCAGCAGCGTGTATTGCGCCTGGTTGGTGTCCTGGTATTCGTCCACCAGGATATAAGCGAACTTCTTCTGGTACTTTTCCAAAATTTTGGGGAAGCTCTCCATAATTTTCACGGTCAGCATCAGCAAGTCGTCAAAGTCCAGCGCGTTCTGGCGGTACAGGGCATCCTGGTAGCGGGCGTAAACCTCGGCCAGGCGTTCGCGCAGCGGCGACTCCAAGCCCAGGTTCAATTCGGCGGGCAGCTGGAGCAGATTTTTGGCGCGCGAGATCAGGGCGGAAAACAAGGAGGGCGGCAGCCGCTTGGTATCCACGCGCAAATCCTCCAGAATCTCCCGCAGGGTCTTCTGCTGGTCATCGCTGTCGAAAATCACGAAGTCGCGGCCGTAATTGAGCACGCCAATCTCCTGGCGCAGCAGCCGGGCGCAAACGGCATGGAAAGTGCCCATGGTCAGGCCGTCGGCAGCGCCCTTGTAGCGCGCGAGCAGGACCGCTACCCGGCTGCGCATCTCCTTCGCCGCCTTGTTGGTAAAGGTCAAAGCCAAAACTTGTTCGGGCTTGGCCAGCCGGTGTTCTATTATATAGGCAATCCGGTGGGTTAAGGTCTTGGTCTTGCCACTGCCCGGCCCGGCTAAAACCAGCACGGGCCCAAGCGGGGCGGTAACCGCTTCCCGCTGCTTGTCGTTTAGAGAAGATAAGTCCATTACCTAATTTTAGCACATTTTAAAAAGGAAAAATTTATATCAAAAATAATTTTTAAATAAGCGGAAAAAATAATTTTAAACTTTAATTAAAAGTAAAAAATTTAAGGCTGTGGATTAATATCTTGCCCCTGCGCCCATCCCCTGCTAAACTGAAAGGAGCAAAATATAGTTTAAGCAGCATTAAAAATATTTATTGCGATTTGCCGGCTAAAGCCAGCGGCATAAGGCAGCAGAGTTCTGCCGCCAGCCGCGTAACCGGCCGCCCCTGGAAAGCGACAGACGGGGCAAAAATCCGATAGATATTTCTTATCTTTTGTGGGGACTTTTCCCGGCCGGCCGCTTTTAACCGTTTGAGACCGCAAAAGATAAAGGGGCATTTATTCTCGAACTAAAATCCTGGCTATCAAAGTTTAAGTCCGCCTATTCCAAGATAGCGTTTTTCTGCCAATACTATTTCAAAAAAATCCTCTTTCAAATAAAGAGGCGTGCTCCGCATTTCAAAAAGATCCATCTGGAAAGCTTTCCAGCCACTCACTTAAGCCGGCTGGACTGGATGGATTTTTTGTTTAAGCTGTCCAGCGAACTGCTCATTCTGTTTTTGGCTGCCGGCGTGGCAGCGCTAAACTGGTTCTATTTCAGCTTTGCCGGCGCAGCCAGTTTTCAGGACCAGAGTCTGGCCAGCAATTATCTGGCCATGCACCAGCAGTATAACCCCAAGCTCTACGCCAAAAATTCCAGCATTGTTACCGTAATCAGCAGCAACAGTTTTGTGCCCCAGGCCCAGGCGGAAGATTTTTTGGACAACCAAGGCCTGGCCAGCGATGAAAGCAATCCCTATGACGGCGGAGACCTGGTCATCGGCGATGAAAACGGCATTTTGGCTCCCAACCCCGACAGCGTGCAGAGCCTGATTAAAAAACAGATTAAAATTTACCAGACGCAGCCGGGCGACACCCTGCAATCCATTGCCCAAAATTTCGGCATCAGCCAGCAGACCATCATGTGGGCCAACAAGCTAACCTCCCAGACCATCAAGCCCGGCTGGCAGCTGATTATCCTGCCCACCGACGGCGTGCTGGTCCAGGCAACAAACAACGACACCCTGCCGGACATTGCCCACCGCTATAACCCGCAAAAATACAACACAAACGCCGCGGTACGCGAGCAGGCGGCCAATCAGCTGCTGCAGAATATTATTTCCTACAACGCCTTGGATGGCGCCGAAGACATTACCGGCGGTGACTTGATTATTGTTCCCGGCGGACAGATTATCGCCCCGCCGGCGCCTCCAGCGCCGCCGAAAACCCAACCCAAGGGCAATTCCAAATCATCCATTGACAATGATATCAATACTGTAACCAGCTTGGGCGATGGCTACGACGGCGTTAACCACCTGTTCCCTAAGGGCTATTGCACTTATTACGTAGCCACACGGATGAAAATTACGTTCGGCGGCAATGCCAAAAATTGGCTGGCCAATGCCAGGGCTTCCGGCTACGTCACCGGCAGCCAGGCAGCTTCCCATTCTGCCGTGGTCTTTGCCGGTTATGGTTACGGCAAGTACGGCCACGTGGCCTACGTGGAAGAGGTCTCCGGCGGCAAAATCCTGGTTTCGGAAATGAACTACGACCGCTTTAATCAGACTGACCAGCGATGGATTTCAGTTTCCGACCCCTCCATCCGAGTATATATTTATCCGTAGAGACGAGGGACTGGCAGCTTGTAGTAAGTAGCAAGGAGATAGGAAACATAGAAAAAACCGTCTGCATATATCAGGCGGTTTTTTATTTTTTGCTTCTGTCGTTTTCAATTATCCGCGTTGGTAGCAAGATATCCCTACATTCTTAAATCTTATATTCCAGTATTTTTGTTCAATCTTGCCAGTTACTATCCCCTCGTCCCTAGTCTCTAGTCCCTGGCTACCCCTGATCACTGTACGCTCAACGCTCTGCGCTTTCCCGCCTGTGGGCGGGCTCTCCGCTCGCCCCTACGGCTGAACCTGCCCCACACCATAGCCGCTTTGGCCCTGCAGGCTGCTGGTGGTCAGGTCGCGGGCTGACAGGCTGACGTTTTGGCCGGTGAATAGGTCCGTAGCCGACAGGCCAATATTCTTGACCAGGGTCGGACTTTGCCCGGCCTGCGATGCCGAAGGATTCAGCGTCACCTGGAATTCCAGCACCCGCGCCTGATTAAACTTGCCGCTATAAGCAGGCAGGCTGCCGAAATTCCAGGTCAGCTTGCCCGAAGCGGCATCAAACTGCACGTTGCCAGCTTCCGCGGCCGTCACGCTGGAACTGTTAAAGCCGCCGCCGGCCAGCGGCAGATAAGCCGTCAGCACGCCGTTGGAAAAATCATTGCTGGAATTGACCAGGCTGAATTTGATGTCGTAGACCGTGGCGCGGCCGACCTGCGGCGGCAACTGGCCGGAAACAAAAGTCAGGCCGGTGTTAACGGCAGCCGGGCTGGACACCTTCAAATTCAGTTCGTTGCCGGGGAAAGGCGAACTGTATTCATTGGATTGCATCTGGATGTCGGAAACCACGGCCAGATTCTTGGAGGCATCCGTCACGGCCGGATTTTTAAGCTTGAAACTGAAAGACAAGCTGCCGGACTGATTGGGCGACAGGCTCTGCAGCTGCGGCACGCCGGCCGCGTTCCAAATAATGGTATTGTTGTTAATCTGCCCGCCTTCGGCCCGCAGGCTGCTTAAGTCCACGGCTTTGGAATTGACGGTCGCCTGGATATTGACGCCGCTGGCGGCGGTCGCGGCATTATTCTGGTAAGTCACGTTCACCGTCAGGGTGTCGCCCGGATTAACCACGCCGCTGCTATTATTCCCCTGCAGGCTCTGGCTAACCAGCAGCGGCAGGCTGGAGATGGATGTATTCAAAGGCACCGAACTGTTCTGCACGTTGGCCTGGCCGGTGGCGTCCAGCACCAGAAAATCGGCCGTGGCGGTTTTGGTTTCGCCCGGATTGGCGGAAGCAAACGTTCCCTGGATCTGGATGGTGCCGCTGCCGCCCTTGGCCAGCGTGCCCACGTCCCAGGTGTCGGCGCCCAAATCCGGCGGCGGCGTGGCCGAAGCAAACTTAAAACCGTCGGGATAATTCATCTTCACCCGCGCGTTTTGGATATCGGCGTCCGAATTGTTCTGGTACTTGACGGTATAAACAATCAGCTGCGCGTTATTGGTGGTGGCCGGCCCGTCCAGTTCCACCAGCACGCTGGAGGCCGTCAGAGTCACGGTGGAATCCTGGCTTTTAGCGAATTCGGAATTGAAGTTGCTGTATTTATAATGCAGCTTAATGTTAAGCGTCTTCTGGTCATTGACGTTGCCGGAAACCTTGGTCTTGACGAATACCGCCGCGTTCTGCCCGGGAATCAGATCGGGTACGGCAAACAGCGTGCCGGACAGATTTTCGGCATTGGGCGTGCTGTTTTCATAGGCTATGCCGTCCGGATAAGCCAGCTCCAGTTCCATCCCCACCAGCTTCTGCGTATCATTGTTCTGGACCGTGATCTTATAGACTGCCTCCCCGCCGCTGGGCACCTGGCCGGGCACATCCACGCTGATATCTACCTTGGCTTCGCCTGGCGCGGCGGGCGGGGTTTTACGGAAAGCAAGATAAGAAAGAACGGCAATAATAATAACCCCGGCTAAAATGGCCCAAAAATACATTTTATTGGCGCGATAAAAAGCCTTCAAGCCGCCGGCTTCCTGTTTGGGCAGCTGGCTGTCTAAAATGGGGGTTTCCACTGTCCGGCGTTCAAATGGTTGGCCGGAGGGGGGCGTTGGATTGTTTTCAGCCATAAAACTTTGGTTTCAAAAAGGATAAACAGCCTTAAATGGGCCGGGCATGACCGGGTCAAAGGCGCTGCTTAATATAATTTATTATACCACGTCCGGCCCGATCTGGCGCAGGAAGCTTTCCGACTTGACCCGGCGTTCCAATTGATATTCAATAAAGCCGGAAAACAAGTCCTGCAGCGCGGCTGGCGGACTCTCCGGCAGCGCCGCAAAATCAGCCGCGGCCAGCCGTTCAAAATGTATATAATCCGCCGCTGTTACAGCAGCGCCGTCCGCCGGCCGGCCTAAAACGAATCCGCCCGCAGTCCGGCTGAAATAAACCTGCGGCGGCAGGGCGGCGGCAGGCGGCAGGCGGCGGACGGCAAACCCCGCCGTCTCCAGAATGCCGATTTTAAACCTTAATAATCCGGCCTGGCGGACGGCGGCAACAGGATGGCGATTTAAAAAATCCAAAAAACCTACCAGCAGCTCAAACAGCGGCTCATTTTTCTGCTCGTCCGGGGTGAATTTTAACGCCAGTTCGGCCGCATAAAAAGCCGGCTTAAGGCAATCCAAGTCTTCGCGCAGGCCGGCAAAAACTTCCCCCGGCTCCGCACCGATGACTTTGGGCAGGTGGCCGCCGGCCAGCCTCAGATTAACCAAAAATAGGGACTGTAGCCGGGACTGCAGCCGGGACTTAGGCAGCTTGATGCTTTTGGCCAGAGCCCGCACTTTGCCGCGCTCTCTGGTAAAAAAAGTTATCAGCTCGTCGCTTTCATGAAAAGGCTGTTTTTTCAGGACTATGGCCGTACAGCTAAATTCCCTGGACATTGGCAAAAAGCTTTAAAAATGGAGGCGGCTTAAATCCGGACAATACCCAGCCAGACAGCCTTGCCGTCAATCTGAATCTGGGTTTCAAAATCCACTTCCACTTCCAGGCTCTTGGAGATTTGGCTGACAAAGGTCTTTTTGCGATCCAGCAATCCCAGCAGCGCGCTCTCTAAGGCCTCGTCCTGGATGTTATAATAGACATCGGCCAATTCGCCCACTTTCAATCCGCTCTTTTTGCGCAAATCCTGCACGGTGCGTTCCAATTCCCGCGCCATGCCCTCGCGCTTCAATTCCGGCGTCAAATTCACGTCCAGGCAGAAGCGTTTAATCAATCCAGTCGCGATAAATTCTACCGTACCAGCCGGCCGCAAATCCGAATCAAGCAAATTTTGGTCCAGCTTCTTCACGTTCAGTTCCTCCAGCAGCAGCCGTGCATATTCCGGCTCCAGCTGGACCGCAGCGTCGGCCAATTCCACGGCCGCCGCCGCAAGCGGCTGGCGCACAGCCAGGCTTTTGGCCTTGCGGGCGGCCAGGCCGGCGGAAACCGCCTGGCGCACGGCTTCCATTTTATCCAGGACGGCCCGATCCGGCTCGGCCGCGGCCGGCCAGCTTTCCAGGTGCACCGACTCCAGGCCGGTCAAATCGCGGAACAGGAAATCGCTCAAAAACGGCATAAACGGCGCCAGCAATTTGCAGATTTCAGCCAGGACAAAACCCAAAACACCCAACGCCGCGGCATCTCCGTCTTTAATTCGGTCGCGGCTGCGGCGCAAATACCAGGTGGACAGATCATTAATCAAATCGGTCAGGGCCTTGCACGCCCGGGCCGGGTTATAAGCATCCAGCTGCGCGGTTACGGCTAGCGCGGTTTCATCCAGGCGCTGCAGCATCCACTGGTCCAACGCGCCGTCGGGCGCCGGGCGGACTTTGGATGCCCGACCTTTTTCATACATCCGGTAAAAACTCCAGACGTTATACAGCAGCATATTGACCTTGCGTAAAATTTCAGCCACGCCTTTTTCGCTGAAATTCAGATCTTCCCCGGCCACCACCGGACTGGCCAGCAGGTAAAAGCGCAGAGCATCCGCGCCATATTTGCCAATTACCAGATTCGGGTCGGGATAGTTATTTTTGGACTTGGACATCTTGGTGCCGTCCTCGGCCAGGATGGTGCCGGTGGTCATTACGTTGCGAAACGGCGCGCGGCCGAACAGGATGGTGCTGACCGCATGCATAACATAAAACCAGGCGCGGGTCTGCGGAATATATTCCACGACGAAATCGGAGGGAAAACGCCGCTCAAACAATTCCCGGTTTTCAAACGGATAATGCAATTCGGCAAAAGGCATGCTGCCGCTTTCCACCCAGCAATCAACCACTTCCGGCACGCGGGCCATATCTGCTCCGCAGCGCTCGCACTTCAGCACAATGCGGTCAATGTAAGGCTTATGCAGATCCAGCTTGTCCAGTTCTTCTTTGGGGATGGCGGCATCCGGCCCGCCGGCGGGGGCATGAAAATCCGGATAGACCTCGGCAAAGTTCACGGCGCGGGACAGCAATTCGCCGACCGAACCGATACAGGCGGCATGGCCGCAAGCCGGATTGCCGCACTTCCAAAACGGCAGGGCCGTGGCCCAATAGCGGTTGCGGGAAATGTTCCAGTCCGGCGCGTTTTCCAGGCCCTGGCGGAACCGACCATTCTTTAAATGCTCCGGGTACCAGTTGACCGATTCGTTGTTGGCCAGCAGCTGGGGCTTGATTTGCTGAATGTTGATAAACCAGGCCGGCAGGGCGTTATAAAACAGCGGCGTGCCGCAGCGGTAGCAATGGGGATAGCTGTGCCGGTAGTGCTCGGTCTTATAGACTTTCCCCTGCTGCCGCAATTCGGCCAGAATAATTTTGTCCGCGTCCTTAAAGAACACGCCGCGCAAATGTTCCGGCGCAATACCGAGATACTGCCCCTTCTGGTCCAGCATGTCCACCCGGGGCAGGTCTTTGGCCTTGGCCAGATCGTAGTCTTCCTCGCCGTACATGGCCGCATTATGGACCACGCCGGTGCCGTCCGTGGTGGTGACGAAGTCGGCCAGGTAAATTTTATGGGCGCGCGCAAACTCGCCCCCGGCCAGGCGCGGGTAATCCGCCGGGGCGGGGCGGCGGCCGTCGGGAATAACTCCTTCATAAAGCGGCTCATATTCCAACCCATCCAGGGCGCGGCCCAAAAATTCGGCCACAACCTCATACGGGCCGCTAAGTATACCCAGGCGTTCTTTGGCTAAAATATAGCGTTCGCCGCCGTCCTGCTCCACCAAAACATATTTAATGTCCGGCCCGACGTTAAGCGCGGTGTTGCCCGGCAGGGTCCAGGGCGTGGTGGTCCAGGCCAGGGCGTAAGTCTTTTCGCCGGTCAGGTCGTTGCCGATGCGCTGGCCCTTGGGCAGTTTGAACTTGGCGTAGACCGATTCCTCGGTTATATCCCGGTAGCTGTTGTCCATGGCTACTTCAAAATTGGAAATCGGCGTTTCGCAGCGCGAGCAGTAGAGCAGGACCTTGCGGTCTTCGTAAATCAGGCCCTTGTTCCAGATCTGCTGCAGGCCCCACCAGACCGATTCCTGATAGCTGGTGTCCATGGTCTTGTAGGAATTTTCAAAGTCCACCCAGCGGGCCACGCGGGCGATGGTTTTGCCCCATTCCTCGGTAAAGCGCAGCACGTTCTCCCGGCAGGCCTGATTGAACTTGTCCACGCCCAATTCCTCAATCTGCTTTTTGCCGGAAATTTTCAGCTTCTGCTCCACTATATTTTCAATGGGCAGGCCGTGGCAATCCCAGCCCCAGCGCCGGCGCACGTAGCGGCCCTTCATGGTCTGGTAGCGCGGAATGGTATCTTTAATCACGCTGGGCAGGATGCTGCCGTAGTGCGGCAGCCCGGTAGCAAACGGCGGCCCGTCGTAAAAAATATAAGGCTCTCCGTCCTTGGTCTGCGCCAAAGTTTTCTCAAACGCCCCGTCTTCCTGCCAAAATTTTAAAACCTCTTTTTCCAGCTGGTCAAAATTCGGCGCGCTATTTTGTTGTTGATTGTTTTCTGCCATAAAAGTAATTTTATTCCGTCATCCTATCATATTAACATTCTAACGTCTTATCATTTTAACATTTTATCAATCGGACAAAGGCTGCAGGGCTCTCCATAACATCGCGCCTATCTCCTCAGCCATGGCTTTAGCCTTATCAAAATCAGTTTGCGACATATAACTTTCCTGTCTGGAAAATCCGAGCAGATATTTTGATTCCTGCAAGGAACCGTAAGATATTTCCCAAAAATTCCTTTTGACCGCTTCTTTCTTCCTGGCAAATCCTTCAATAAAATTCAAAATCACGGAAAGGGTTGCCCGGCGCAATTGCGAAGTGCAGCCATATAATTCATTTTTGGGAAATTCTTTCGTTAATCCATAAACATAATGAACATAGGTGTCCATTTTATCCTTAAGCTGTTGAAAATAACCGCCTTGTTCCATAACATCCAATCGTTAAAATAACAAGCTGCCGATAATGATAAAATGCTAGGAGGATAAGATGATAACAAGACTCAAATCCTAAATGGCTACATCTCTTCCGGCGCTTCAATACCCAACAAGTATAAGCCGTTGCGCAGCACCTGCGCCGTGGCAGTGATCAGCTGCAGGCGAAATAATTTTAACGACTCGTCTTTTTCCTGCAGCACCGGCGCTTCCTGATAAAACGAATTAAAAGCCTGGGCCAGTTCAAACAGATAATTGCACAGCTGGCTGGGCAGATAGTCGGCCGCCACCTGGGCCACTGCGTCGGGGTATTGCACCAGCTTGCGCAGCACGGAAAGTTCGGCCCTGCCCAGGGTTGTTTTCGCCTCCTTAGATCCGGTTTCGGGCATAACCCCTTCTTTCTCTGCTTTTCTTAAAATGCCGTGAATGCGGGCGTGCGTATACTGCAAATAAGGCCCGGTGTTGCCTTCAAAAGACAGGGCCTTGTCCCAGGTAAAAACTATTTCCGACTTGCGGTTATGCGATAAGTCAAAATATTTAATGGCGGCCAGGGCAACTTGCAGCGCCGCGGCCGGCTTGTCGGCCAGGCCGGGATTCTTTTGCTCAATAATCTTGAGCGCCCGCGCCCGACCCTGGTCAATTAGGCTCTTTAAGGAAATGACAGTGCCCTTGCGGGTAGAAATGGCGCCTTCCGGTAGCGACATAAAGCCGAACTCCACATGCTCGGCCACGGCAGCAGCCCTGACATAGCCAGCCAGCCGGACAATGGCAAACAGTTGCCGGAAATGATGGGCCTGCCGGTTATCCACCACATACAGCATTTTTTCCAGATGCATTTCTTCCGTGCGGTATTTGACGGCGGCCACGTCTCGGGTCAGGTAAGTCGTGGCCCCGTCGGATTTGACCAGCACGGCCATGCCCTCCTGCTGGGCCGTTAAATCCACCACCTGGGCGCCTTCGGAATCCTTCAGCAGCCCCCGCTGTTTCAAGTCAGCCAGCACCGGCGGCATTTTTTCCTCATAAAAACTTTCACCTAAATTATAATCAAACGGCAGCAAATCCAAAATCTTGCGGTAATTCTCAAAGTCTTCCAAAGACACCCGGACGAACCATTGCCACAGCTCCCGGTTTTCGGTATCCCCTTTTTCCAATTTGGCAAATTCCTGTTTGCCCCGCTCGCGCAGTTCCGGCTCCGCCTCAATCCGGGCCGACATCGCCACGTAGAGCTTGTTTAACTGTTCAATCGGGTCAGTTTCTATTTGCTGCCTGTCTCCGCCTGCGCCGATGAATTCCTTATATGCGAATAGCAAAATGCCGAACTGGGTGCCCCAGTCGCCCACGTGCGTGTCCGAGACGGCCTTATAGCCCTGCGCGCGGAAAATCCGCAGCAGGCAGTCGCCAATAACCGCGGAACGCAAGTGCCCGACATGGGGCGGCTTGGCTACGTTGTTCTGAAAATATTCCACCAAAACCTTCTGGCCGCCGCCGGCCAGCGAACATCCGTATAACTCGCCCTGTTCCAGGATCGTTTTTAGACTGCCGCGCAGATGGCCGGGCGACAGCTTAAAATTAATAAACCCCCCCTGCGGCGATATTTCTGAAAATGTGCCGTGGCTATCCTGGATTTTAAGCTGATCGGCCAGCTTTTCCGCCACCTGGACAGGGCTGACTTTGAGCTTTTTGGCCAAAATCATGGCCACGTTCGTGGTGAAATCCCCGAACTGTTCCTTCGGCACGTCAATCTGCGGCTGGCTGTCCAACTGGGAAGTAAGCTTTAACTCGGACAAGGCCGTCGCCAACAGGTGCTGCAGGTAAATTTTAGCTGTTTCACTTTGCATAAAGTGCTGTTATTATAACATAAAATGGCGAAAAAAGTGAAACAGTGGTAAACTTAAAATTGAACTATGAAAACTTTTGCCGAAAACAAGCGCGCCCGCTTTGACTACGACATAAAGGACCAGTTTACCGCCGGACTGGCCCTGACCGGAGCCGAGGTTAAAAGCGTCAAAGGCGGCAATGTGTCGCTGGCCGGGGCATATGTTACCGTCTCCGGCGGGAGCGGCCGGCTGCTTAACTGCCACATCGGCCCTTACCGCTATGCCCGCAACGCCGGCTTTGAGCCGACCCGCTCGCGCCAGCTCTTGCTGACCAAGACGGAAATTAGCCGCCTGCTGGGCAAGGACAAAGGCCTGGCCATTATTCCTTTGGCGATTTTTCAGGGCCCGCGCGGCCTGCTCAAACTCAGCCTCGGCCTGGGCCGGGTCCGCAAGAAAACCGACAAGCGCGAATACTTAAAAAAACGCGAAGCCCAAAAAGAAATCAGAAACGCGGCCTAAAATAAAGGTCCCCTCTTGCCAAGCTGGCGGGGTATCATTGCAAGGAGCCGGCTTGCATTTTGCAGCAGAGCTGCGAGATATTAAACCTGCATTAGCTCCTCGGCTCGCTTATCCTTGCAAGCAAGGATAGACTCGCCTGCGTCGCTAATAAAAATATGGCGTTCCTAAAATCCAAACGCGACCTGGCTTACCTGCTGGCCATTGCCCTGCTCTGCTGCCTCTGTGCCGGCCTGTTCTATCACGGCCGCTACAACCCGGCCCAGGATATTAGCGTCTACTATAACCAGGAGCACGCGCTGAACAAGGAAATTATCAGCCAGATTAAAGACGCCGATAAGTTTGTTTATTTTGCGGTTTACACTTTCACCCGCAGCGACATTAAGCAGGCCCTGTTGGCGGCCAAATACCGCGGCCTGACCGTGGTAGGCCTGACCGACCGCCAGCAGTATGAAGGCACCGACCTGCAAAAGGACATTGTTGACGAGCTGCGGCAAAACGGCATTCCAGTCTATGAGCAGGATCATTCCGGCATTATGCATTTAAAGGTCCTGGTCACCGACAAGGCCTATGCCAGCGGCTCGTATAATTGGACTTCGGCAGCCACCAACTTAAATGACGAGGTCCTGGAAGTCGGCCGCAATCCCCGCCTGCGGCAGAATTATCAGGATATTCTGGAAGCGCTGTTTAAACAATACGGGGAAACGTGATATAATTAAGGCAAAGATTAAGCGTTAATTTTCTCTTCCTATGACGGACTTTATGAAAGCTGACATTTTCTTTTTTGTCACCACCGTGGCTGTCTGCCTGCTGACCATCCTGCTGGCCGTGCTGATTATTTACATCATCAAAATTTCCCGGGACGTTAAATACATTTCCGGCAAAGCCAAAAACGAGGCCGAACTGATTTCCCAGGACCTGTCCGACTTGCGGGAAAACGTCAAGCAGCATGGCATGAAGCTGAAATTTTTGGCCAGCTTTTTTAACAACCTGGGCAAAAAGAGAAAAGATGACTGAAAGTTAATTTAAGCGGTTTAAAGATTAAAGATTTGATTCCGCCACGCCGACTCCTGTCCGCCGCCAAGGCGGAAGGCTGGCAAGCGTGGAGCGTTGAGTGCTCAGAGGGTATACATAGAGACAAGCTAAAGCATGATTTGGCAGAGGTGTCCCCTCTGCCAGAGGGGACACCTCCCCGGCATCTTACTTTTTATATTCCAATAATTTTTGTCAATTTTATTTGATTTGTTCAATTCTGTCAATTACTAGTCCCTAGTCTCTAGCCTCTTTTACTAACTTAACAATAACTGACCGAATCCGGTCAAGAAACCAAAAATCCGCCATGAGTAAAAAACTTTCGGGTAAGAAAATCTCCGCCGCCGGCGTCGGCCTGGCCGCCTTGGCGGCAGCCGCAGCAGCCAGCTACTACTTTGCCGGCCCCCAGGGCAAAAAGCACCGGGCCCAGGCTGCCGCCTGGACCAAGCAGGCCAAGACGGACATGCTCAAAAAAATCAAGGCCATGGAAAAATTCAGCCAGACTGCCTACGACCAGGCCTCGCGCGAAGTGCTGGCCAAGTACCGCCAGGCCAAAGGCATTAAGCCCGAGGAGCTGAAAGAACTGGCCGCAGAGCTGCAGAAACATTGGAAAAAAATTTCCGGCCAGGTAAAAAAACTGGGCGCAGCCAAACCGGCGGCCAAAAAGAAAACGCCAGCACAAAAGCGCAAGTAAACTATGCGGATTCGCAGCCAAACTACCCTATTTTTTATTCGGCACGGCGAGACCGCGGCCAACAAGCAAAGAATCCGCCAGGGCGTGCAAATAGACGATTACCTGGATACGCAGGGAGTGCTGCAAATCCAACAGATGGCCAAGCTGATTAGCCATCTGGATTTGGACGTACTATATACTTCCTACCTCCACCGCGCCGAGGAAACGGCCGCCCTAATTGACAAAACCCTGTCCCATCCGGTGCCGATTCTGCATGACTTCCGGCTGCGGGAGCGCGACTTCGGCAGCCTAACCGGCAAAAGCCGCGACGAATGGGACAAAATCTTGCCCGATAACCGGGAAAAAGAAGCACTGCAGATTTACGACTATCGGCCATTCGGCGGAGAAAGCGTGGATGATGTGCGCCAGCGCGGTGTCAGCGCAATTTTAGACATCATCAACAACCACGACCGGCAAAATGTCGGCCTGGTTACCCACAACGGCATTATCCGGCTGCTGCTGTTTCATTTTCCGGATATCCCCCGCATTTACCGCCAAGACCCGGAAACGACCAAGGACATTGCCAACGCCGACATCTACGAATGGGAAATTACCGACGGCCGGCTGGCCAACTTAAAAAGCCTGCTTAACAAAAACCCTCTGGTTTAGCCGGAGGGTTTTTAAACTGTTAATGCTTAAGACAGGCGGCGGCGGGCGACTTCCATCCGTTCCTTATCCACGGCTTGTTTATAATTTTTAGCCGCCACCAGCAGCTGTTTTTTTAACTCCCTGACTTTCATCCGATAATTGGCCACCGCCGTTTTTAGCCGCCTAAGCCGCGGCTGGGATTGTTTAGTTTTATTCATACGATTACTTTCATTATACCACAAATTAATTCAGTGATTTATTGATTATCTGATTAGTAGCTGGTAGTAAGTAGCATGTAGCAAGGGAATAAATTTCTCTCCCTCGACAAGCTCGGGACAAGCTCGGGATCGGAATGGAAACATTAACATTCTCAAAGGTCAAAGGTTAAATGTCAAAAGTACCCTTACATCCCGCCTCCTCGGCGGACAGGCCTATATCCATATATCCTTACATACTTAACTCCTTTATTTTTGTCAATTTTATTTATTTTTGTTCAATCTTGTCAATTACTAGCATCTCGTCCCTAATCACTAGGGCTATTATTTCAAATGTCAAAA
>CAZJLL010000112.1:0-1857 GCA_964547145.1 uncultured Candidatus Saccharibacteria bacterium
GTAGGTCAACCCTCTCCAAGACCAGGCCGCCAGACTCTGACAAGGCCAAGCGAAGTCCTTCCGCTTTTGCCAACAAAATCCCAATGACTTCGCTGCTTAACATCATTCCTGCTGCCTGCTGTTCAAGCAGAGAAATTGCATCGACAAGCGCTTTTGTTGCCAGCAGGCTCAGATTTTTCTTCTCGTCGGAAGCCTGTACAACAAGCTGACGACGATGCAAGGTTTGTAGGCCGGCCTCAGAAAGGCAGCCTCCATACGAAAGAATCTTTGAGTTTATTGCCATTGCTTCGTGCAACCTGGCCAAAGCAATTTCAAGATCGGAACGTTTTGATGGCTTAGCACCACCTAATAAGAAGTCGTCCAAAATGGCACGACCTTCTTGATAACCTTGGCTGAAAGCCACTGCTACCGAAGTGCTTAATTTCGCCATAACCAAGCCTCCCTGCCGAAAATGAAAGAAAGCTGCGATATTTTCATCAAACCTCCTGTGCCCATAAGCATACAGAAATTTCTAAAAAAGTCAACATATAACAGACTATTCGGAAACCTCCGAAAGCAGCGTATAGCCCTTACCGCTTTTGCCGGCAATAATCGTCTGGCTGCTGGGCTGGATGACCGAGATTCTTTGGCAATTGCCGCCAGCCAAAACCGCCAGAGTGCCGGAGCCGCAGGCGCTCTCATAAAAGAACGAGTCAATATCCCGAACCCAGACCACGGGATGGATTTGGACCGCCCGGCCCTTCCGCTGCTGCCAAATTACACCTACCGCCGGCCGGTCATTCAGTTTTAACTCCGCCCTAACAGCCGCGTGCGCGGCGCGATAAGCAGCCGGGTCGGCATTAAAGCCGGCCCCCTGATCAAGCAAGACGTGAACAATCCCGTCCATGTCCGCCAAAACGCCACGCAGGCCGCTGGACATAACGACTTGCCGAACCGGAATAGTCAGGCCCAAAAACGAGCAGCTGACCCTGTTGGCGGAAAGGACGTTATATCTTACCTGTCCGATAAAGCCGGATATGGTAAATACCCCCCTGCTTCTGCCGGTCCGGCGGTAGATTAGCCAGGCGGCGGCGCGGGCGGCATTGCCGCAAAATTCACCGCCGCTCATTTCAAAGTGAGCAATGCCCTCCAAAAACCCAAATTGCTCAATAACCGGATCTTTAGCCATACACTTACGGGCAATACTTGAATACTCCGTCCGCAAGCCGGCATCCGGCAACTGGACAACGCCGGTTGGATTGCCTCCGGCGGCGTAAATGGTTCTATACGTTGGATTAGTCATAGGTTCCTCCTGCTCTTGCGGCTTTGGGCTTGCGGCCAACTTGGCCACGGCGGCAGGGATAGCGCCATAAATTGCATTAGATTTTTGATAATAGAAGGCCCAGTCTTTATCGCCATAAGAGAAGTGCCACCACTCCGCCAAAAACGGGGCAAAGCCCTGCCTGGCCATGATATTCAATAACACCAGCCGGCGCCGACGGGCCGCCGGGGAGACAGCGGCACAGAGCGTGCCGGCCTGCCGGCCGAACCCGGCCACGGGCGAGCCCATATCCCACTCTTGTTTTTTCCTGTCATCCCAGATAGAAAGATCCACCGCCGCGCCGCAGGTATGCCCCGCGCTGGCAGGGTGCGCCGACATGGCATGAGCCAGCTCCCGCTGCTGGGCCCGGCTAAGCTTGAAAAATTTTTTCTTAACTTCCCCCAAGCGGGCCAGATAATATTTTTTCTGGACTTCGGGCGAACGGTAGCCGTAAGTTATCAGCAGGCGAGAACATGGAAACCGCCGCTTTAAATCCCCGGCCGCCAAAACCAGCCGGTCCCGCACGCTCTGGCGTACGTAAATATTATTGCCGGTCA
>CAZJLL010000113.1:0-4554 GCA_964547145.1 uncultured Candidatus Saccharibacteria bacterium
GCATAAAGCCGATTGTCGGCCTGGAAGCCTATGTGGCGCCACGCGGCCGCCTGAGCAAAGAGGGGCGGACCGATTCCGATTATTTTCATCTTATTTTGCTGGCACAAAACGACGCCGGCTATAAAAATCTGATCAAGCTGACCACTGCGGCCCATCTGGAAGGATTTTATTATAAGCCGCGCATTGATTTGGAACTGCTGAAGGGTTATAGCGAAGGATTGCTCGCCTTGTCCGGCTGCCAGCGGGGCGAAGTGGCCCGCGCGGTTATGGCTCAGGATGCCGCCCAGGCCCAGGTGGTCCTGGAAAAATACCTGGACATCTTCGGCCGCGAGCGGTTTTTTATTGAATTGCAGCGCAACAGCCGCCAGGCAGACGGCAAAGAGGAAGAACTGAACCAAAAGCTGCTGCAGCTGGCCCGCCATAACGGTCTGGACGTGGTAGCGACGGCAGACTGCCACTACATCGAGCCGGACGATGCCGAAGCGCAGGACGTAATGGTCTGTATCGGCACCGGCCGGACCGTGGGCGACGAGGATCGCCTGGATATGCGCGGCTATGATTTGTCCCTGCGCTCCCCCGCCGCCATGGCCGAACTGTTTGCCGACCTGCCGGAAGCCGTCAGCAACACGCAGAAGGTCGCCGCCATGTGCAATCTGGAAATTGCCGTCAATCAGCGTTATTTTCCGCAGGTCAAAATCCCGGCCGGGCTGACGGCTGCCGAATACCTGACCCGGCAGACTTACGACAAGGCCCTGCCGCTTTACGGCCAAAACGGCGCGCTGCCGGAGGAGATAAAGCAGCGCATAGATTATGAGCTTAACATTATCTGCCACAAGGGTTTTGATACCTATTTTTTGATGGTGGCGGACGTGGTGCGCGGCGCCCATGAAATCGGCGCTGTGACCAATACCCGCGGCTCTTCCGCCGGCAGCATTGTCGGAAAAATTTTGGGCATCACCAACGTGGACCCGCTGTATTATCAGCTGCCGTTTGAACGCTTTTTGACCATGCACCGGCCGACGCCCCCGGATATTGACCTGGATATTGCCGACAACAGGCGGGATGAGGCCATTCAGTACATTACCGAGCATTACGGCAAGGACAAGGTCGCCCAGATTATAACCTTCGGGACCATGATGGCGCGGGCCGCCGTGCGCGACGTCGGCCGGGCGCTGGGCGTGGCCTACTCCAAGTGCGATCAGATAGCCAAAATGATTCCCATAGGCAAGCAGGGCTTCCATATGACGCTGGACAAGGCTTTGGAGCTGAACGCCGAGCTGAAAGAGATTTATGAGCATGATCCGGAAACCAACCGGATCCTGACCATAGCCAAAAAACTGGAAGGCTGCGCCCGCCATGCCAGCGTGCATGCCGCCGGCATCGTCATTACTCCGACGTCTCAGACCGACTATATGCCGCTACAGAAGGAACCGGACGGCGAGCGGATTATTACCCAATACGACATGTATGCCCTGGACGTCAATGCCAACGGCAAAGCCATCGGCGTGGTCAAGCTGGATTTGCTGGGCATCCGCAACCTGTCCATATTGGAAGCGGCCGTCCGCCTGGCGCGGCAGCGCCATGGGGCGGAAATTGACATTTATAACCTGCCGCCGGACCCCAAGACGTTCAAGCTGCTGTCCGACGGCCACACCTTCGGCGTGTTTCAGATGGGGTCTTCGGGTATGACCCGCTACCTGAAGGAATTGCAGCCGTCTAACATCTTTGACATTATGGCCATGATTGCCCTGTACCGGCCGGGGCCGATGCAGTTTATTGACGACTACATCAGGCGCAAGCACAATCCGCAACTGATTACGTATTTTGATCCGGCCTTTGAAAAGATTTTGTCCCGCACTTACGGCATTTTGGTCTACCAGGACGACCTGCTGACCATTGCCCACGACCTGGCCGGCTACAGCTGGGAAGAAGTGGACAAATTCCGGAAGGCGGTCGGCAAGAAGATTCCCGAGGAAATGGCCAAGCAAAAGATCAAGTTCATCCAGGGCTGCATGGAAACCTCGGGCTGGAGCCATAAGAAAGCCGAAGAAATTTGGGCCTGGATTGAGCCCTTTGCCGCTTACGGCTTCAACAAGGCGCATTCGGCTTCCTACTCGGTCGTGTCTTACCAGACGGCCTATATGAAGGCCAATTATCCGGTGGAATTTATGGCGGCGCTGATGACCGCGGAGTCGGGTGACGAAGATAAAATTTACGAAGCAGTGGAAGAGTGCGAGGCTTTAGGTATTGCGGTGCTGCCGCCGGACGTGAACGAGTCGCTGGGCGATTTTACGGTGGTGGATGCCGGCCATATCCGTTTCGGCCTTAACGCGGTTAAGAATTTGGGTTCCGACGTCATTGCCAAAACCATCGCCGAGCGGCAGAGCGGCGGCGCCTTTATCAGCCTGGAAGATTTCCTGCTGCGCGCCTACACCAAGAATTTGAACAAAAAATCCTGGGAGGCGCTGGTCAAGGCCGGCGCGCTGGATGCTTTCGGCGAGCGCGCTCAGCTGCTCAATAATACCGAAGAGGCCCTGAATTTTGTCCGTGAGTATTTTAAGACCGAAAACAGCGGCCAGAATTCCCTGTTCGGCGCCGGCCTGAAAGCCAGCCGTCTGCGGCTGAAAGCCTCGGCGCCGGCCACCCAGGAAGAGCGCCTGATGTGGGAAAAAGAGCACTTGGGCATGTATGTCTCCGCTCATCCGCTGGATTCCTACCGGCGCGTGCTGGCCGCTATGCGCAGCGCGCGCAGCCTGCATCCGGATGAGATTGGCGCTCAGGTTGCCATGGGCGGCATCATTTCCCGCTTAAAGCGCACCCTGACCAAGAAAAGCGACCCCATGGCTTTTTTTACCCTGGAAGACATGACGGGAAGCCTGGAGGTGTTGGTGTTTCCCAAGGTGATGGAGCGGGCGCTGCCGCTGCTGGCCAATGACCGGATTGTCCAGGTGGCGGGCCGGCTGACGTCGTCCTCGCGTCCCGGCCGCGGCCGGCCGGGAGCCGCGCCGGCCGAGGAAGAAGGCGGCGAGCAGGGCGGGCGGTATGACGCCGGCGATGAGATTAAGCTGATTGCGGAAGAAATTAAGGAACTGCCGTCCGATGAGCTTTATGGCATGGCCCTGTCTGAAATGGAAAAAAAGGCCCAGGTTGTCCTGCATATGCAGGTTCTGGCCGGCCGGGCCGTACTTAATCGCATTAAGGATATTCTCGCCGGGCACCAGGGCGGGGCGCAAGTCTATTTGTCCGTGGGGACGGGGCCGAATGCCAAGAAAATCAAGACGCAGTCGCGCATTTCCGTTTCCGACGAGATTGTCACGCAGCTGCGCGCCATCCCCGAAATTTTAATGGTGGATGTCAATTAGCGTCTCCGCGCCGGTCTTGTGGACAACCGGATTTGCCAAGATTTTCCTGCTTTGGTATAATCCAACCAGTTCTTCAAGCTTTGATCCGGCCACCAACCGGGGAGTTTGAGACAATCAGCAATAAATCCATTATGTTCTAGAGCCGTAATGGATGAAAAGTCTTCTTTCTGCGGCAATCCGCAAAAGGAAGTGAACTGGGACGGAAACGTCCTGCTTGCCCTATTTGGGGCAGACATCGGGACCCCAGGATCAGGTTATCAATTTTTGATAATCTTATCCTGGGGTTTTGTGTTTTTATTAAGGCACTGCGGCATATGCCGAAGAATGTTTTTGAAAAATTCGAACTGGCCAGCGAGCGGGGGCAATGGCAGGAAGCGCTGGCAATTGTTGACCGTTTAACGGTAAGGGCGGCTTTGCGCAATGACGTAAAATTGCTGCTTAACGCCTTGGCCCACCGCTGCCACGTATTTAAGCATTTTTGGCAGCAGTCCGCCAACAATTTATTTTTGGACTTATTCCGGGATGATATCCAGGCCGGGCTGAACATCGCCGTCCGGCGGCGGGTGTCGGGCCAGCCGCTGGCGGTGCTGCAGCTGCGCCTGGGCGATTATTTTGATTATACCGGCGACCGAAAGCGGGCCGAACAATGGTATCGCAAAGCTATTGTTACTTTGGGGGCTGCTGCTTTGCCCGGTGAGCGAGGCGAATACCAGGGGCATTATTTCTTGGCTTTGTATAAGAATGGTAAAGTCGGGCGGGCACGGACAGCGGCCGAACAGGCGTTTGCCAACGTATCCCGGGACAGGACTTTGCGCCCTTGGCACAGGCTGATTCTGCTTTCAGGCCTGCACATGCGCCGCGCGCAGGGCGAGATTTCCACCGGCCGCCGGGCGGCTGCTGTCCCAGACCTGGCCGCCGCAAGAAGCCTGGCGTCGGAACTTAAACGGACTTATGGCATGGGCATGAGAATGGTCCAGCTGGGCATGCTGAAAAAACAATTAAACTTTAAGCAATAAAACTATGGATAGCGACAAACTGCACAATATTCGGCACAGCCTGGCCCATATCCTGGCCGCGGCGGTGCAAGAAATGTTTCCTAAGGCCAGCTTGGGCGTGGGTCCGGTGATTGAAAGCGGTTTTTATTATGACTTTCTGCTCCCCCGCCCCCTGACGCCGGACGATCTGGCTAAGC
>CAZJLL010000114.1:0-2290 GCA_964547145.1 uncultured Candidatus Saccharibacteria bacterium
AAGCTTATTCTTAAGCTCGGCCTTAAGAAAGCCAGAGTCTTTGGCTTAAGACGGGTCGTGGTGGCATGCAACGAGGATAATATCGGCTCAAAGAAAATTATTGAAGCAAACGGCGGAAAATTGTTATCGCGTATAGTATTAAAACAGGGCGGCCAGACAAAGCTTCGCTATAAAATAAAGCTATAAAGATATGAAAACACAATCTGTCCGACTGCCGGCGCACGTCAAGCCGGAGCGCTATCGTTTGGTGATTAAGCCCGATCTGAAAAAATTTATCTTTACGGGCGAAGAGACTATTTATCTCAAACTGAATAGTGTTTTGTCTTCCGTTACCCTGCACGCCAAAGAGCTAAAAATCAAGTCAGTTTTATTCAAGCTGGGGACGCGGCGCCTAAAAGCGGCTAAAATCAGCTTTGATAATAAAAACGAAACCGCCACTTTCCACTTTGATCGCCCGTTGCCCAAAGGCAGGGGAGAACTGGACTTGGAATTTAGCGGTATTTTAAACGACAAGATGCGTGGTTTTTACCGCAGCAGCTATCAGCACCGGGGCCGGCGGCAGCATCTGGCCACCACGCAGTTTGAGGCCACGGATGCCCGTCGGGCTTTTCCCTGCTTTGACGAGCCGGCTCAAAAAGCGATTTTTGACATTACTTTAATCATTCCCAAGGGGCATAAAGCCGTATCCAACACCATTGAAACGGAAGTAGCCGAACATGAAGGCGGCTATCAGCTGATTAAATTCGCGCCTACGCCCAAGATGTCCACTTATCTGGTGGCCTTTATTACCGGCGAGCTGGAATATATTGAAGATAAAACCAAAGACGGCGTGCTGGTCCGGGTGTTTACCACGCCGGGCAAGAAACACCAGGCAAAATTTGCCCTGGCTACGGCCAGGCGCTGCCTGGAATTCTACAACCGGTATTTCGGCATTCCTTATCCGCTGCCCGTGCTGGATTTGATTGCCGTGCCGGACTTTAGTTCGGCAGCCATGGAAAACTGGGGCGCCGTAACTTATCGCGAAACCGCCCTGCTGGTGGACGAAGACAATTCCTCTCTGGCCCACAAGCAATGGGTGGCCATAGTCATTGCCCACGAACTGGCCCACCAATGGTTTGGCAACCTGGTAACGATGGAATGGTGGACCCACCTCTGGCTGAACGAAGGCTTTGCCTCCTACATGGAATATCTGGCCACCGATGAATTATTCCCAAGCTGGAGGCTGTGGGAACAATACGTGTCCGACCGCTTCCGCACGGCCATGGAGCTGGATGCATTAAGCAATACGCACCCTGTTGAAGTACCGGTCAGCCGCCCGGAAGAAATCAGCGAAATTTTTGACGCGGTCAGCTATGCCAAGGGTTCGGTAGTCTTGCGCATGCTGGCCGAGTATCTGGGGCCGAAAGCTTTTCGGGATGGGTTGCGTTATTATTTAAAAAAACACAGCTACGGCAATGCCGCTACCGGAGACCTCTGGCGGGCCCTGGAGCAGGCATCGGGCAAGCCGGTGCGGCAAATTATGGCCGCCTGGACCAAACAGCCGGGCTATCCGCTAGTCCAGGCCGGTCTTTCTGCCGGCCGGTTGTCTTTAAGGCAGTCCAGATTTTATAGCAGCCGGCTATCGCGTCAGGCGAGCCGGGATAAAACCGTCTGGCCGATTCCGCTCAGTCTGCTTACGCCGGCCAACGCCGGAGTAAAAAAAATGCTAATGACCGCCGGCGGGGCGGAAATAAAATTTGCCGGCCCGGGCTGGCTAAAACTTAATAAGGGCGAAACCGGACTGTATCGGACCGCTTACGATTCGGGATTGTTTGCGCGATTGCTTCGGGCTCTGCGCCAAGGAAAGCTTTCGGCCAGCGACCGCGTCGGTCTGGTGCGCGACGCTTTTGCCCTGGCCGCCTCCGGCCAGCGGCCGACCGCGGAAGCTCTGGAACTGGCCGGCTCGCTTAGGCGGGAAACTGATTACAATGTCTGGGTTAGTTTGACCGCGGGTTTAAACAGCCTGGATACTATTTTATACTGCGAGCCATTTTATCCGCAATTCCAAAAATTTGCCGCTAATCTGTTTGGCCCGGCCGCGGAAAAAATAGGCTGGCAGGCCAAACCAGCTGAAGACCACCAGCAAACCCTGTTGCGCAACCTGCTGCTGGCCCAGGCCGGCAAATACGGTTATCAACCGGTGCTTGCTAAGGCCAAAAAGCTGTTCTGGAACAAGAAACAGCCGGGAGCTGATATCCGCGGTCTGGTTTACGCCCTGGCGGCCCAAAGCGGCGGAGTAAAAGAATACCGG
>CAZJLL010000115.1:0-2778 GCA_964547145.1 uncultured Candidatus Saccharibacteria bacterium
GCGCAGCAGGCTGTCCCGGTCAATTTCAGCCAAGCCGAAACGCGGCCAAAAACCCTCTTCCCACTCAAAGTTGTCGGTCAGCGACCAGTACAGATAGCTGCGCACGTCCACGCCTTCCTCAATCGCCTGGTGGACGTAATAAAGATGGTCCTTGATGAATTTTTCACGCCGGTCGTCCTTGGCGTCGGCCAGGCCGTTTTCTATAATATAAATCGGCTTTTGGTAATGCTTCAGTCCCAGCAGCACCCGCTTAATGCCTTCGGGATGGATGCCCCAGCCGCGGTCGGTTTCGTTGTGCTGGCTGTGGCTGTGCCGGCGGATGCCGCGCAGGCCGACATGGTGGTGAAAATAATAGTTCAAGCCAATAAAGTCGCAATGGTCAATGACGCGCCTAATGACGTATTCGTTGGCAATATAGTCGGCCAAGGCTGCCGCCAGGCCGCCCAAAAATCCCGCCGGCTGCAGATCGGACAGGTTAAAGGCCATACTGACCGGCTGGTCGTATTCCAGGCGGATAAAATCCGCCACCAGATTATGGGCCCGGATCAGGTTGTTCAGCACCCGCCAGGCCAGACGATAGTTTTTTACCTGTGGCGGATGAATGCCCATGGCATAGCTCTGGGCGGCGTAAAGTTCCGGTTCGTTGATGGTAATCCAAAAATCCACATACTCGGAAAAACGCTGCGCTACGCGCCGGGCGAACTGGACAAAGTAGGTTAAATTGCTTTGCCTGGTAAACCCGCCCTTTTTCATGAACCAGACGGGAGAAGTATAGTGGTGGATGGTCAAAAATACCGTCAGCTTGTGGAATTTTGCCGCCTGCAGGATTTTTTCGTAATGGTCCAGCACCGCTTCGTCAAACACACCCTCCTTAGGCTGGATGCGGGACCACTCCAGGCCGAAGCGCGTGGCATTATGGTTTAAATGTTCGGCCAGGGCAAAATCCTCTTCGTAGCGATTCCAGAAGTCAGTCCCCTCCCCGCTGAAATAGTCCTTGGGGTTTTTCCCCTGCATTTTCAGGCTGTCCACCCTTTTCTGGCTGTGTTCCCAGGCCCACCAGTCGGCGTTGACGTTGCCGCCTTCGGTCTGGTAGGCGCTGCTGGCCGCCCCCCAGAGAAAATTTTTTGGAAAAATTAGTTTTTGTTTCATTTCGGCCTGCTAAAATTGAAGCTTCTTTTGTAATTATTATGCCATAACTCTTGAAAAAAACCAAATTATATGATAGACTTAAGCAGTTCCGCATCATTTATATTAGCCATGGCGCATTCGTCTAGTGGCTAGGACACAGCGTTCTCAGCGCTGGAACAAGGGTTCAATTCCCTTATGCGCTACCACTCGACTCGTTTTGACTAACGTCAAAACTCGCTCGTGGCTTCGGCCTTTGTAAGGCCTTAGCCACCTGCTGATCTCGAAGCGAGTCGAGTGTTTCGAGTGAGGAACGAAGAGACGAATCGAGAAACTACCATGTTCTATTTTTATATCTTTCGCTGCAATGACGGGGCTTTGTATTGCGGGAGTACAAATGAGCTCATACAAAGACAAAATCGACATAATGCTGGCCTAGGGGCGAGATATACCAAAATCCACGGGGGCGGAAAAATGGTTTATTCAGAAAAATTTACAACTTTAACTGAAGCAATGCGCCGAGAAACTCAAGTCAAGAAATGGTCACGCATTAAAAAAGATAATTTAATCAATGGGATAAAACCTCTTGGCTTGCGGCATTCCGGGTGAGAACCATTTGTTTTACTGCAATCCCTGCAAAGCTTTAGCGAAGTAGGATTCCCTTATACGCTCAAAATCCCCAGGCCCAAGGCCTGGGGATTTTTGTTGGCTAATATCCATAGCACAATATATACAAACATCTATCTCTGACAAGATAAAACCGGCAAGATACAAACCCTTGCCGGTAAATGCTGGTATTGCGTTGTGTCTAAGCCAACCTTTTTAGGTTGGTTTTAGTGGCTGCTAAAAGCGGCGCAAACTTTTAGCGACCTTACGGAGCGAAGACGCCTGGCGCTGCAGCCGGCGGGTTTTCGCACTCGGTTTACGGCCACGCTGGGCACGCGAACTCTGGGATTGGCTTGCACGTTGCTCCAGCTTCCTCGCTTCTTTTAAAAGCCGAGTTTTTAAGCTCATGCTGTTACCTCCTTTCTTTGAGGCAGAGCTGTTGCCGTCTTTTTCCGCGTTTAACCAAAGAGTCTTTGCCACCACGAAGGCGGCTTGGACGTGCGCTTTGGCCGGTTCGGAATCTGAGGACTGGCCTCCTTCCGGACATGCGCTGTAAAGTACTGATAGCACTTCTTGCACATGTTCTTATGAGCCCAACGATAAACGCGGCCCCGAACCTTCCTCTGGCAGACCTGACATTTTGTCATTGCCTGCTCCTTTCTAGGCGCCGAATTACTGCGCCTTGGTTGAGTGGCCGACAATCTTGCCGCCACGCCAATACAGCCTGGAACCCCTGGGCACCCGGTGCCACCAGCCATACACCCGCTCTTTGATGTTTGTGACGACATCATCAAGCGTGACCCAATTAGACTTCGGGTTCCTGCGGTTGGTAAAAATCGACTGCTTTTTGGGCTGTCGATTCTTCCGTCTTTGCCAATTGCGCCTTCCACGTCTGGACACAACAAACTGGCAGGTACCCCAAAATTTGTAATTTAATTGCTTTTGGTACAATGGATAGAGAAAGGATAAATCCATATGCCCAAAGGACAACCGTCAGTTTCCAAAGAAGTTAAGGAACAAATTCTCAAACGCATCCGCGATGACGGC
>CAZJLL010000116.1:0-5854 GCA_964547145.1 uncultured Candidatus Saccharibacteria bacterium
TTACTACCACCATCGCGGACAATATCCGCTACGGCACGTTTGCTGCGCCGGACGACGCCGTGCGCGACGCGGCCGAGCGCGCCAGCCTGCAGCCGTTTTTGGCCAAGCTGGCCGACGGGCTGTTCACTAAGGTGGGGGAGCGCGGGCTCATGGTCTCCGGCGGGGAAAAGCAGCGCATTGCCATAGCCCGGTCCATTATTAAACGGCCGGACATTCTGGTTTTTGACGAAGCTACCAGCGCGCTGGATTCCAACACCGAGGAAGCTATCCGCCGGTCCATTCTGGAAGTTTCCCGGGGCGTAACCAGCATTACCGTGGCGCACCGGTTTGCCACGGTCATAGATAGCGACGAAATTATCCTACTGGTCGCCGGCCAAATTACCGAGCGCGGCACCCACCAGAGCCTGCTGGATCAGCGCGGCGAATATGCGCGGATTTACAATTTGCAGACCCAGCGCCGCCAAGCCGAAGGCGTCCTGCAGGAAACGGAAAGCGCTTAAAAATTTTGATCCCATTGCCGCTTCGGGACCACCGGAGCGGCTTTTGACAGAAACCGGGCAGTGTGCCAGAATAGGCAGTCATGGTTTTGATTGATGTCCGATAGGAGGATAATATGCTTGGAATGAGTCCGGTGCAATTCGTAATTGGGATTTTTATCGTGGCGGCTTTGGCCGCCGTGATAATAGTGGGCCTGGATAAGCTGTATCGGGCCCTCTGGAAGTGGTGGGGCGATTGACCGTCGGTCAAATCTTTGCGGCGGGGAGCGTTGTCCCCCCGCTTTTTTGTTTGTTTTTCTATAAAATTGGGTGTAAACTAGCTTTAGTTGAGATAATCTTTATATATATGTCCAACAAACCAACCTCCGAACAAATGCGCGAATTTTTAGACTCAATGGCTCCCGGTGCGGAAAAGCACAACGGGCTTAGTCCGGAGGAAGAAGCTAAGCTGCGCCAGGAGCTTGAAGATGCGGATATACAGGAAGAATTGAATACCGTAATCGGCAAAGTCGGGGCGGAGGAGCAGCGTCATGCCGTCAAAGCCAGGGAAATTAAGACTACGCCGCAAGCCGAGCGGGGACTTGATATGTTCCGCGCCAGACTGTCCAAGCGGGCCGCGGCCTTTTTGCGGGAAATGATGGAAAAAGGGATGCTGGATCCGCAGATGACGGCCAGCGAGCTGCCCGCGTTCCTGGACGAACTGGCCAAACATTTTGAACAAAGCGAGGAAGGCGAAAAATAAAAAATATATTTGACGCAATTTATTATGGCATCGGAGGAAAAAAAGGAACTGATAGGAGAAGTTGAAAGAAGGCTAGAGTTTGTAATTACACTCGCCATATTTTTCCCTTCGTTATTGTATAGTCTGTTTAATGTTGCAAATGAGAGTGAGCAAAACTCAAATGGAATTATAATTAAATGGGGTCTTTTTGTTAGTTTTTATATTATTGATTACATTATTTTTCAGATTAGAAAGAAACGAACTGGTGAATCATTATTAGAAATGCTGAAAATATTATTATTGATCGGCATAGGCATTTATATAATACCGATCTGGGATATGGCAATATATGGAAATGGTCCAATCTACGGAATTTCAGCTTTGCTTTTTAAAAGTTCTTTATGGATTTTACTAGCAATTCCTTTGTTACTTATTATTCTTTTGCTTACAGAAGATATTTTAATAGATATTGTAAATTTACAAAGTAAAAACGTGCGTCATTTATGGCACTGGATGACAAATCGTTTTTAAAAGTATTATATATTTATTGGGTGATATATTAATATAAAAATTTATGTTTAGAAAAATTCAGGATTTTTTGCAGGTGTGGAAAGACGAGAGCGGCTCAACGCTGAGCGTATTTAATGCGGTAACGGACGGCGCCAAGACGCAGGCGGTGGGGGAAGGCTTCCGCGACCTGCAGCGTTTGGCCTGGCATACTGGCATATTACCGGAAGCACAGCGGAAATGGCGGCCCGCATGGGCGTTACCTTTAGCACTGCCGTTAATGCCGAAGCCATACCGGCGAGCATGGCCGAAATAATCAATACCTACCAAGCCCTGGCCGGGGAACTGGCAAAAGATTTGCAAGCCTGGCCGGACAGCGGCCTGGAAAAGAGCGATGACATGTATGGCCAGCAGTGGCAGCGGGGAAAAACCCTGCTGGTGCTGCTGCTTCATCAGGCCCACCATCGCGGCCAAATGACCGTGCTGATGCGCCAGGCCCGCCTGAAAGTTCCGGGCGTGGCCGGTCCGGCCAAGGAAGATTGGGCTTCGTTCGGCCAGCAGCCGCCGGCAGTTTAGCCGTCAATTCATAAAAAAACAGCCCCGATTCGTCGGAGCTGTTTTGCTATATAATATCTTCTTTCTTGATTTCCCGGAACTGGCCGGGCGCAAGATCGTCCGGCAGCCTAAGTTTGCCAATACGGATGCGTTTTAAGTTGGCGACGGTCAGGCCGACGGCGTCAAACATCCGCCGCACCTGCCGTTTTTTGCCTTCGGGGATGGTAATATAGACCTTGCCATTTTTGGCGTTGACCTTTGCCGGGTAAGTGGGGCCGGTGGCAATGTCCACGCCTTGGCGGAGGCGGTCCAGCTGGCTGTCGGCCGGCAGTTCCTGCGTGGCGACCTCATATTCCTTATCGTGTTCAAAACTGGGATGGGCCAGGGCCTGCGTCAGACCGCCGTCGTTGGTCAGCAGCAGCAAACCTTCCGTGTCAAAATCCAGCCGGCCCACGTTCCAGACCTGGCCGCGCAAGTCCTCCGGCAGCAGGTCAAATATGGTTTTGCGCCGGCGAGGATCGCTTTTGCTTACCACCGCGCCTTTGGGCTTGTTAAGCATTAAATAGATTTTGGCCGGGGCGGACTTTATCAGTTTGCCGTAGACTTTAACAACGTCGGCCGCCGGATCAACCTTGTCGCCCAGCTTGGCCTTGCGGCCGTTAATGGTAACCTGGCCGGACTTGATAAACTCTTCGGCCTTGCGCCGACTGGCAACGCCGGCTTCACTAATGAATTTTTGAACTCGTTCCAGCATAAAATTTTTGGGAATAGGGGTATCATACCTTATTTGCGGTAAAAATGCTATAATTAGCTTAATTAACGGACAAATTTATGAGCTTAAAAAAGGCTTATTTGTACCTGGTGTCCATTATTTCCCTGGTAATTGCAGTCGTTGGCGCCATTATTTTAATTGATATGGCCCTCAAGTCCTGGATTTTCACCAAGGCCGACCGCAATTATTATTCAACGGACTGCTATTCCAAGGCGCCGGCCGCCGTGGGCGAAGCACCCCAGCCCTGCAGCGCCGAGGAACTGGCCGCGCAGGAGCAGCAGGAAGCCGACCAGCAGGCTGCCCAAAAGCAGCGCGATGCGGCCCAAGCCCTGGCTATGCTGATAGTGGCCACGCCGGTGTGGTATTATCACTGGCGCGCCGCCCGCAAAGAAGCTTAAAGGGCGCGCGGGCTTGAAAAACTTGGCCCTTTATGGTAAAATGTTAAAAGTTTTCTTGGAGATTATAAATAATCTTTTAAGACGGCTTATAGCATGCACACGTAGCTCAGTTGGATAGAGCGTCAGCTTGCGGAGCTGAAGGTCGCAGGTTCAACTCCTGCCGGGTGCACCATATTTATCGGCGTTTTGAGCAACGGGACCTCGTAGCTCAATGGATAGAGCAGTGGTCTTCTAAGCCGCTGATGTTGGTTCGATTCCAACCGAGGTCACCACACCTGCATAACCATCACATTGACGGCAGAAATGGCTGGTGATAAAAATAGTTTTGAATTTATATTTTGTTTTCCGGCCAAGTGGCCGGATTTTATTATGGCTATCAGAAAAATAAGCCCCTGTTGATAACTGGTGCGTCGTTTGTGTAAAAAAGCCTCAAACAAGGCCTTGACAAAAGTATTCATGCGATATAAACAGTAGGTAGGAGGTCAAGGCAGCATACTTTAACAATTAAACAGTGCCATTTGCAGAATTATCACTAAATAAGCCAGGTTTTTTGGCAAGATGAGGGAGGTGATAAACATGCAAGACTTTCATATGTATATGTGCGACGGCTGCGGATTCTCCCGCGAAAAGCCGGGCATCTGCCCGTATTGCCAGGCGCCCCTCACTCTTTATAACAAAGAGTCGCAGAACGAGTACCAGGTTGATATGGAAGAGGCCATGCGTACCATGAGCGAGTATAAGTGGTATGTCTAAGTTCGCAGCGTGCCAGCCAATTTAATTCAAGAAATTCATGTCCATTTCTGAAAGTTAAAGCCCCGCTTCTTCTTGGGAGGAAAGAGCGGGGCTTTTAAGTTTGGCTCGGCAGCATTCAGGGCTGGGCCTGCTGGTCCTTGTTATGGAATTTTTTATGGATGTCGCGCAGTCCCTGGTTGGTAATGTGGGTATAAATTTGGGTGGTGGTTATGCTGGAGTGGCCCAGCAGCGTTTGCACCGAACGAATATCTGCCCCGTTCTGCAGCAGATCGGTGGCAAAGCTGTGCCGCAGCGTATGTGGCGTAACTTTTTTTACAATGCCGGCCAGTAGGCAATATTTTTTTATCAGCCGCTGGATCTGCCGGGGTGTTAAGCCGGCGGCCTTGGCGGGGGAGTTTTTGCCCGCATTATTGTCCTGGCTGGCAATTTCTTTTTCCATGCGTTTCTGTTGGGCGGCCGCATTTTTGGCCGTAGTTTTTTGCGGCCGGCCTGCGCCGCCGCCCGCCGCACCAACGGTGGAATGGCCGACAAACAGGGCTTTGCTGTTATCGCTGCGCTTGGCCAGGTATTTTTTTATGGCCTCGGCCGCGGCGTCGGATAAGAACACCAGCCGCAGCTTGCTGCCCTTGCCGCGCACGGTGAATTCCCGCCGATCCAGGTTAATGGCGTCGCGGCGCAGGCCGGCCGCCTCGGATACGCGCAGCCCGGTGGAGAAGAGGGTTTCCAGTATGGCCAGATCGCGCAGGCGCAGGGTTTCGTTTTTTTCCTTTGCCGTGGCGGCAAACAGGCGGTGCAGTTCTTCCGGCTCCAAAAATTCCACCTGGCGTTCCGGATTCTTCGGCAGCTCGATTTTTTCCGGCGCCAGGGCGGGCACGTCCTGCTTGGCCAGATATTTAAGGAATGCCCGCAGGGCAATTAAGTGGTAATTCTGGGTAATCAACTTTAAAGAACGGTCCTGCTCGTCCTTCAGCCGGTTTAAATAAAGCCGGTATTTTTTTATTGTCTCCAGGCTAACGTCCTTGGGGTCGGCTACGCCCAAAGTCAGGGCAAAGCCCAGGAATTTTTTTAAATAGCGGCGATAGGCCATTATGGTGTTCTGGCTCTGGTTTTTGCCGATTTCGCAGTATTCCAAAAATTCCTCGATATAGCCGGACAGGGGAGAGGGTTTGGCTTGGTTTTTGGTTTCCATTTTAGCGGGGATTTTGCCGGCTAAGAATAAGCAAATGCATTATGCGACATTGTAGGTTATCCACAATGTACACAAGGATTATTACGACCCGATGTTTATTGGATGCCGGTTTTTTATATTATGCGACATTGGCAGTATAGCAAATTTTTCGCTAGAATGCTAAACGATGAAGATTTTAATGATTTCTCCGGCTGCGGCCTATGCCGCCCGCCGGCTGGCGGAAGAAGGGCGTAAAGTGGGCGTTGGCCTGGCGGTATTGGACGCGGCTGAGGCAGCGGCCCTGCCGGCAGAAACGGCAACCGGCTTTGACCTTCTTTATGTGCGCAATCCTTATGTCCTGGGCAGTGCCCGCTGCCTGCCGGATGTGATTGCTCTAGCGAAGCGGTTTGCCGCGTCCGGCAAACCGGTGGTTGACCAGGCGGTCGCCGCCGGCCGTTTGGGCGAATGCAAGTGGGCGGATTA
>CAZJLL010000117.1:0-4763 GCA_964547145.1 uncultured Candidatus Saccharibacteria bacterium
GCCGTCATCGCGGATGCGTTTGAGAATTTGTTCCTTAACTTCTTTGGAAACTGACGGTTGTCCTTTGGGCATATGGATTTATCCTTTCTCTATCCATTGTACCAAAAGCAATTAAATTACAAATTTTGGGGTACCTGCCAGCCCGACCGGCGGCGGCAAAACCACCACGGCTTCCTTAATGGCCCGGCTGTACGACCCGACCGAGGGCGCGGTGCTGCTCTCCGGCCGCGATATCCGCAGCTACGAAGCGCAGGAGCGCACGAACAAGATTGGCTTTATCTTGCAGGAACCGTTCCTGTTTACCGGCACGGTGCGCGACAACATTCTCTACGGCAACGAGCAATACCAAAACTATTCCAACCAGCAGCTGGAAACGGTTATCAAATCGGCCGGCCTGGAGGCCCTGCTGGCCCGGTTTGACCAGGGCCTGCAGACCGTGGTGGCGGCTACCGGAGACGGCTTGAGCCTGGGGCAGAAGCAGCTGATTGCCTTTATCCGGGCCGTACTGCGCCACCCGGAAGTGCTGATTTTGGACGAAGCCACGGCCAACATTGATACCGTTACGGAAAGCCTGCTGGAAGACATTCTAAAAAAGCTGCCGGCCTCCACCGCGCGCGTGATTATCGCCCACCGCCTAAATACCATTGCCAATGCCGACGAAATCTACTTCGTCAACGCCGGCGATGTTATAAAAGCAGGCTCCATGGAGCATGCCGTAAACATGCTTCTCCACGACAAACGGGAAAGCTAATAACATAGTTCATCACCCCCCGAGCCACGCTGCCGTTCCATCCGGCTATGCAGCCGGAAACCGTGTTTGTCCGATCAGCGTAACGCACAAACTGTCTGAGGCAACCCCTGGGTGCCTCAGACACAAATTCATTATTCTACTATTATGAAACTTTATAAGGTCAAACCGGGCAAAGTTGCTGCCTTAAAAAAATGGGGCGCGTTTTTAAATGCCAATGCCGGCAAAGTTAAGCGGCTGCTAAAGCAGGAAAATTGCTCCCGGGAATTTTTCTATTTATTCAAAATAGGCCGCAGCTATTATGCCATTATCCATATGGAGGGCGGCCCTTTTAAAACCCCAAACAACGATCCGATTAACCAAAAACACAAAAAAGTCTTAAAGGATTGCCTGGAGCCAAGGCCGCTGTCCTTAAAAACACTTTACGATTTTTCCGCCAATTAAAAACAGGCTCCGGTAAAGCCGGGGCCTGTTTTATATCTTGAATAAAGTTTTACGGCCTGACCAAAACCTTAACGGCCGTGCGTTCGTCCATGGCCTTGTAGCCTTCGGCAATGTCAGCCAGCGGCACCGTCTTGGTAAAGACGGCCGACACGTCCAGCTTGCCGGACAGGACGTCAGGCATCAGTTCGGGAATATAATGCGCTACCGGCGCGGCGCTGCCCTTGACTCCCACGTTGCGGGAAAAGATATTGGACACCGGAATATCGGGCACCTGGTAAGGGACGCCGACCGCGCCAATATTGCCGCCGGCGCGCACCGCGGCGAAGGCCATGTTCCAGGACTCGGCCGTGCCCACGCATTCCAGCACGCAGTCCGCGCCTAAATCCTCCGTCGCCGCCTTAATCTGGCTTATGGCCTCCTGGCCGCGCGCGGCCACAATGTCCGTGGCGCCGAACTGCTGGCCAATAGCCGCCCGGTCGGGGTGGGTGCTGACCAGGAAAATCCGGGCCGCGCCCAGCCGCTTGCTGGCCGCCACGGCGCACAGGCCCACCGCGCCGTCGCCCACCACCGCGACTACCGACCCCTGCTTCACGCCGGCCGAAACCGCGGCGTGATGGCCGGTGCAAAGCACGTCCGACAGCGGCAAAAGAGCCGGCATCATGGCTTCGGTTACCTTCTCCTTGGGAATTACGAACAAAGTGCCGTCCGCCATGGGCACGCGCACCTTTTCGCCCTGGCCGGCATCATAGCCCGCTGCGCCCCAGCCTAAGCGGTGGCGGCAGGCCGTGGTCATGCCGGCGCGGCATTCCGGACAGGTGCCGTCGCTGGCCGTAAACGGCGCCACCACTAAGTCGCCAACTTTGACGTTCTTTACGTCGGCTCCGACCGCCTCAACCAGGCCCATAAATTCGTGGCCAATGCGGCTGCCGGCCTCGCGCGGCATCAGACCGCGGTACGGCCAAAGGTCGGAACCGCAAATGCAGCAATAAGTAATTTTTACAACGGCCTCGTCCGGCTTCTGCAACGCCGGCTCCGGCACTTCCTGAACTTCAATCTTGCCCGGACCCTGAAAAATCGCAGCTTTCATAAAACCTTTCTGTGTCTATTAATTTTACTACCCGGCTGGTTACCAACTCTGCTCATCGCCGGAAGGACCGTAAATTTTAGGAATGGGGATATTCTTGAGCCGCATATAAACGGTCAGCTGGCCGCGGTGGTGAACAAGATGGCGAATGGTGGAATCCACCGTGTTCTTTTTGGTGTCCGTAGACAGGATTTGGTCCTTCATTTTTAGGGAAAACTCCTTCATCAGTTCCTCATCGCTAACCTGCTCCAAAGCCTTGCGGGCCTGGGCCAGGCAGTCGTCAAAATGCTTGGGCAAATCCTGAGCCGAGTTCAATTTAAACCGTTCGTATGTCGCGAAGTCAATGGCGTCCTGGTTTACGACCGAGGCGATCCAACGGGGAATTTCCGAAACAGTAAGAGCGAGACTTTTTAGCGGCATGGATTTCTCGGTTGGCTTAAAATCCAGCACCTCGTCGGTAATCCGGTCCAGGCACTTGCGGGTGGCCTCGGCTTCCATCTCCAACTGGGACAGATAGAGCTGGCCAAGTGGCATATTCATAGTGCTCCTTTCTTTTTAATTATTGGTTCATCATTATTATATCAACTTTCCCTCCGCCATGACACCCTCAAATCCCTGCGCCGCACCAAAAAGTTACCGGCGGGTGTATAATTAAGGCAGAAATATTAATTGTCTTTGAAACAAAAACCATGAATCTTGTCAAAAAGATCCTGTATCTTGCCTGCGCTTTGGGCTTGCTGGCCTCCTCTCCGGCCGCGCTGGCGCTTACCTACCAGGAAATCACCGGAACGGCGGGCAGCGCCGCTACAGCCTATCCATACCCGACCGGCGCGCTGGTCAACGACAGCGGCACCATTTACTTCATTAGCGGCGCGGTTAAGGTGCCGTTTGCCAACTGGCCGGCCTTTGTCGGACTGGGCTATGACCTAAAAAACGTCAGCAGCGGCAGCTTAAGCAGCTATGCGCCGGCCCAAACTTACGTGATTGATACCGCCAGTGCTTCCCATCCCTGGGGCCAGTGGCTGTCCTACCGCGGCACGGTTTACTATTTTGTAGAGGCCGGCTTGATTCCCGTGCCTTCGCCGGACATCTTCACCGCTGACGGCGGACAATGGAACATGGTTGTCCCGGCCAATAAATATGATTTGAATACGCTGCAGGCCGCCCCCAACCTGCCCCTGCTGACTGTGGGCGATCTGCGCCTGATTACCGCCCCCACATATTCTTTTGGGGGTACCGCCAACCCCTCCGGCGGCGCGCCAGACGTCCCTGACACCGCAACCGGCACGCCAATGGCAGCCCAGCCGGAAACGCCGGCCGCGCAAGGTTCCTTAAATCAGCCGACTTTAAGCGCCGCCTCGCCGGCCGGGCGCTTTGTCTTGTCCGGCTTGAGCCAGCAAACCGCGGCGGTGTTTAACTTTACCGCTTCCGGCAGTCCGGTCACCATTACCGGTCTGGATTTTACCCTGCAGAACATTACAACCGGCGGCACTGTGCCGCCCATTTCCTGGATTTCGGCCGGCTCCGGCAGCGCCACGGTTCTGCCCGGTGCCACCACATCGCTGTCCAATTTAAGCATCAATGTGCCGACAGCCGGCGTTGATGTGCCAATTATAGTAAACTATGCGGCAGTCAACCCGGCCAACAGCCCGGCCAACCAGGCCTTTACCCTGACTCTGGCCGGCGTCAGATACAGCAGCGGCGGCCAGGCCATAACCCTGCCGGCGGCCATAGCTGCAAACCCCATGGCCCTGGTCAGCAGCATGCCGACACTGACCATAAGCGGTCCGGCCGGACCGCTGACCATCGGCCAGGTCTTGCTAGGCCAGGTTACCATTGCCGCCAGCGGCGGAGGCGGCATTACGCTTAACCAGCTGCCGCTCCACTTTGCCGCCAGCGGCAACGCCGCCGCCAGCGGCACTCCCAACAACCTGCTGGTAACCGACAATGGCTTTACCGTCAACACCAGCAACAGCGCCGTGAGCTTTGCCACCAGCAGCGCCGCCGATGCGGCCATTATCTTTAATGGCGACAACTTCATTGCCCCCAACACCGCCAAAACTTACAACATTTACCTGCCCATCCAGGGCGCGGTCGGCAGCAGCGCCGGCCCGTCCGCCGTCGCCACCTCGTTGGGCGACCCCAGCGGCTTTATCTGGACGGATGTTGCCGGCGGCACGGCCGGCGCCAATATTGCCGGCAGCGCTAACGGGGTTAAAATAAGCAACTACCCGGCCAACGCCGTCAGCGCCAGCAACTGATTCATGTATTACTGCTACCTGTTCCGCTGCCGGGACAACAGCCTTTACTGCGGCTGCACCAAAAATCTTGTGCGCCGGCAGGCGGAACATAATTCCGGACGGGGTGCGGCTTATACCCGCAGCCGGGGCGGCGGAAAAATAGTCTATTGGGAAATCTGCCGCAGCCTGAACGCGGCCCTGCGGCGGGAATACACCATCAAACAATGGCCAAAGGCCAAAAAAGAGG
>CAZJLL010000118.1:0-4292 GCA_964547145.1 uncultured Candidatus Saccharibacteria bacterium
CAGACTTCGCTTATCACCGATATTAATTTTCCCCGACTCTTCGATAAACCCACCTCTGGCGTAAGCCAGACGAAGCTTTACCGCGCCCGCCGTAGCTTTAACGAAGGCTGGGGCGAAGTCTGGAGCGGGATACCGGAATCGAACCGGCGCCACCAGCTTGGAAGGCTAGTGTACTACCATTATACTAATCCCGCATATAAGCCTGGCTGACAAAAAAGGTTGGCATGCCGCCATTACACTATAGTCACAGACTTTAGCCTTAAGGCCAATTTATCTGGCTAATTATAACAAAAAGCCATGCTGCTGAAAAGTCTGTACCGGCTGGCAAAAAATAAAAAAAGGTTTTATACTTAAGGCAAATTAATCAGGTAACACGGCGCTTTTTGCGCCCGCATATTTATGGACAACCAACCTTTAAACACCTCCCCGCAAGACAGCCAGCCGGCGTTCCAGTTTGCTAAAGCTTCGGCCCTGCTAAGCCAGGCCGAAAAAATATACCAAGAGCGTTTCGGCAGCCTGCTGCTGATTACCTTAATTACGGTGCTTATATCCGGCCTGGGCGGTTTTGTTTTAGGCCTGACCAACCAGCTGGCCAAAGTCCCCGGCGCCCCGGCAACAGCCACCCCGCTTGGCATAATTTTGGCCGTGCTGCTTTTCTTGCTGATTATTTGCGTTTCGGTCTGGACTTTCGGAGCCACCCTGCGCTGCATTATGAACGAACCAGGCCAAAGCAGCGCCGGTGCCTCTTTACGCCTGGCTCGCAGCGACATTTGGCCGCTGCTGACCACCGGCATCCTGGCCTTCCTGGCCATCTTAGGCGGCACCATCCTGTTAATCGTGCCCGGCGTAATTCTGTCCTTTTGGTACAGCCAGGCCGCCTACGTAGTCATAACCGAACGGCTGTCCGGCCGGGAGGCTCTCCGCCGCAGCAAGTTCTACGTCAAGAACAACGTCTGGCAGTTGTTTAAAAAAGGCTTTTACCTGCTGCTCATTACCGTAGTGCTGACCATTCTGGTCAGCCTGGCCTTCATGGTACTGGACAAAGTTCTGCAAACCAAATTTTTGTCCGAAATAGCCCTGTTTATTTTCCGCCTGCTCTGGACTCCGCTGGCAACAATTTATTCCTATCTGGTCTATCAGCAGCTAAGGCAATCCAAAGCTTAAACAGATTGCTTTAAAAAAACCGGCAACGAAAAAAGCCCCCGCCCGGGGGCTTTTTCAATGTTTTCTGCCTGGGACTACTGGCGGAGCTTAACCGCTTCCTTAAAGGCCTCGCCGGCCTTAAACTTGGGCGTATTCAATTCCGGAATAGTAATCCGCTGAGAAGGATTGCGCGGATTCACGCCGATGCGGCTGGCCCGGTGGGAGACGGAAAACTGGCCGAAGCCGGAAATGTTGACCTTATCCCCGCCGCGCAGCTGCTCGTAAATCATCTGAATCATGGTATTTAAAAATCTTTCCGCCTCGCTGTGGGTAATGCCCAATTTGGCGGCCAATTGTTCGGTAAGTTGCAATTTATTCATAAAATCGCCTTTCTTTTTGTTAATTATGTGCTTTCCCTCGCTGCGGCAAAGTCTACTGCTAATACGATTGTTTGCTTATTTTGGGTGCTTTTTATAAAACCGCCCAAAACTACCTCTATTATAGTCAAAAACCGGAAACAAGCCAATCTCTAAAAAACTTAACGCCAATCCCGGAAAATAGTTTCAATCCTTGGGTGCGGTATCTTCTTCCTCCGGCAGGCCCAGCTCTTTGTAGACGGAACCTAGCACGCCGTTGACGAATTTGCCGCTGGACTGCCCGCCGTAAGTCTTGCCCAGTTCCACTGCCTCGTTAATGGCCACTTTCGGCGGCACCTCGCGCAAGAACATCAGCTCGTAAATGCCCAGGCGCAGGACGTTGCGGTCTACCGGCGGCACCTGGTCCAAGGGCCATTCCGGCGCATGGCGGGCAATGACCTTGTCTATCTCGGCCAGGTTCTGCTGCGCGCCCAAAGCCAGGGACAGGGCAAAACCGTTGTCCGCTTCCATGCCGGAAGTTTCGTTAATGTGGCTCTGGACAATTTCGGCCAGGTCGCCGCTGCGGCCGTTAAAGTCCCAGTCAAACAGGGACTGCATTGCCAGGGTGCGGGATAAATGTCGATTGGCCATAAAAAATAGCGCTAAGCAAGCCTGTGGCGCCAGCGGTTTTGGATTGCACGCACGGGCCCGGCCGCTGAACGCTAATTTTTTAAATCTTACTTGGTAACCTTTTTGCCTTTGTAATAGCCGCAGTTAATGCACGGCCGGTGCGGCATGACCGGCTGGCCGCAGTTCTTGCAGACGGCAAAACTTTTTGCCGGCAAGGCGCTGTGGCTGCGGCGCTGATTGCGGCCGCTTCTGGTTTTGTGCTTCTTGGGAACGCCCATAATTTTATCCTTGCAATTACCCGAAAATCAACAATTGGGTAAGTTAATTAAATATCAAAAGCAGGTAAAGTATACAAAATATCGGCTGTTTTGTCAAAGATTAAGGCGGGGATGTTTTGCAATTACACCCCCGCCCTTAAGCCGGCCGGTGAGGCCGACTTCTATGCTTCCAGCAGCCTTCTTGTCAAGACGAAGCTTGGGTAATCCCGGGTTTCCGGCGCCGGATGATACCCCCGCTTCGGAGCTTCTTTCCGCACGGCTTCCAGCCCTGCGGAAAGCTGAAGCATTGCGTCCTCTGGCGGACGCCGCAGCGACGACGGCAGTTGTCCGTCTAAAACGGCAGCCCGTTCATCCTGCTCCTCTAAAGCATTGAGGACTTCGTCCCAATACTTTGGGTTAGTCATGCCACAATCAATGCGGCATGCTTCTACATCTTGCCTCGCTCGTGTTCTACTGCTCACGTCTATCCCCTCCTGGGGTTTGGAAATAGCAACTTTTATGGGTTGCTGCCAGCCGACGGCGATAACAGGATACCGGATTCAGCGTTCATCTTGCGATGCAAACTGGCTTCGGCATATCGCCGGCGGGTGGCAACCGCCCACATCCGAACCCGCAAACAAATTCCGGACTCGGATATGGGGGCGTAAGTAAGAATGGGCAAGGCTGCCTGTTCTTATTTGCGCCCGGTGGGATGAACCATCCCCAGGAAGATGGCGATTACTGCGGCGGGCAAGACCCCTGCTATCAGCAAGAGCTTTATGCATGCCGGCCAGCCATCCACCATGAAACAAAAATCTTTTAAGATCTGCATCGGCGCCGCCCTTTTCGTCGCAAACGCTCCTTCAACTCCATCATCCATTCCGGGTAATAGAGAAAGGCCAAAAAAAAGCTCAGCGCCGCCAGATCCAAAAAGATCCGCCTAATTTTTTTCAACTTCTTCCTCCATCTTGGCGCGGCCGCTGACTGCCGCCCAAAAAAACCGAACGGCCAGCGCCAGGGAAAGACAGAGAATAACAAGGAAGAGACAAAACATCATCTCCCCCTTCTCAGTCCGCCTGCACAGAGATCACGCAGGCCGTCCATGAATTCGTCAGCAGTGAGCTGACGAAACACTGTTAGCAAAGTACCGGCCAAGCAGTACAGTGCTATAGAAATGCACTTCAGCACTCCCAACATAGCCACCTCCGTGTACCTCCCAAACCTGCCAACTACATACCCTGCATTTTATCACCAAATAAATACTTGGCAAATTTGGAAGTGGGGCGAAAAACAAATCATACCTGCCGCGCCCCTTCGGCCTTGAACATTCTTTTTATACTATCCTCCTTTATCTGAATGGACCGAGCAAGCCCGGCCCGTCGGACAAAACCATCGCCACTGCGATGGTGGCAAACATCAGGGCCAATAACAGGCCGCCGATGTTTATGCCGCTGCCCTTTTGGGCTTGGGGCCGCTCAAGTTTGGCGGCCGGATCACTGTCGCGGATTGTTACAATCCGACGACTCTCTACTTCTTTTTCAACTCTTCTAGCCATATTCCCCCTTTTTAACTTTGGGGACAAAATGACTTAGTCCGTCGCAAAACAGGCGGACTATTAAAGAGTTCCTCGGGGGAGGAAGGCGGAGTGCGTCTCCACCATTCTGCGGCCGCAAAGCGGCGGCAAAATGCTGAAGGCGAATATGACTGGGAATGAACGCGCCGGCTGCGTTGACGGCGCGTTCATTCCTGGATTATCGGGCAATAACCCCGACGATGACGATCAGGACCAGAAGTCCTGATAGGACAATTGCGTGTTTGTCTTCGGGCCGGGTGGCCCTCCAACGAAATTGGCAACTTTGCAAAAACTCTCGCATGAGGAGAGTTCCTCCTTCTTTCAAAACATTTT
>CAZJLL010000119.1:0-3624 GCA_964547145.1 uncultured Candidatus Saccharibacteria bacterium
TAAACCCCGAACGTAATGAAGCGGAAGGTTCCACCTTACGCATAATGGAGTGAGGGGGTAATAGGCCCGTGGTTGCGGGACCCGGACTCGAACCGGGAACCTCAAGGTTATGAGCCTTGCGAGCTGCCAATTGCTCTATCCCGCGATGTTATATAAGACTACCTGATATTGTAGTATATTTTGCGGAAAAAGGCAAGCTAAAAGCGCCTTATTAAAAAGGGCGCTTTTAGCTTTAAATACAATCTATTCTTTACGAACGTTGATTTTTCTGGGCTGGACTTCGGGAACTTTCTTGAAGGCCACTTTCATAATGCCGTTTTTATGGCTGGCTTCCGGTTCAGACGCAATGTCAATCTCGCCCGGCACTGCCACCCGATAGGAGAACGAGGAGGAAGCCCTGCGATAGAACTTCTTGCTATTATTCTGGTCTTCGTTATCCTGATTGCCGCGGATCCACAGCACGCCCTTGTCAAAAGTTACTTCAATTTTGTCCGGATCCAGGCCGGGAACGGCCGCTTCCACATAAACATGATCCTTGTCTTCCGATACGGTCAGCCCGGAAGAGGGGAGAAAAGATGACCAATCGTCGTCATCCAGCCAGTTTTGCCACCTGCTGGGGCCCAGGAAGGCCCGGGGAATCAAATCAAAAGGCATATTTAATTTCCTTTCGTATTTTCGGTTTTTAGCCCCGGGCTAGGAGAGGAAGATTTTCCTTCCAGCTATTGCCAAAAGTAGAAACCCGCCATCCCCTAACCGCCGGCCGCAAACCGAGCTTAACTTATTTCTATTATCACTCTACACCTTAGAGTGATAATGTGTCAAGTCCGGCTAATATTTGGAATTCTTTGCTTTTTTTGGTATAATTCATTCATGCAAACAACCATTTTGTCCGTAATTCTGGCTTTATTCGTCATCGGTTTCGGCATTGTGTTCTGGCTGCTTTTGGACTTAAAGCACAAAACCGAAAAGCCGCCGGAAGATACCAGTATCAAGCTAATTATGGACTGGATGCAGGAAATCAAGCAGGACGTGAAGCAGGACCGGGACCAGACGCAAAAAAACATCCACGAAACCAACAAGCAGATCAATGATCGCCTGACCGAGGCCGCGCGGGTTATCGGGAAGCTGCAGCAGGATATCGGCATCGTTACCCAAATCGGGCCGGATGTCCGCCGCCTGTCTGAAGTCTTGGCCAGCCCCAAGGCGCGCGGCAACTTTGGCGAAGAAATGTTGGAAAACATGTTGCGGCAGGTCCTGCCCCAGGGTTCTTACTCTATGCAATACAAATTTAAGAATGGCGAAATAGTGGACGCCATGGTCCGGGTCGGCGAAATGATTCTGCCGGTAGACAGCAAGTTCAGCATGGAAAATTTCCGTCTGATGAAGGAGGCAAAAACCGACGAAACAGAGGAGTCGCTCCGCAAAGCCTTCCTTAAAGATGTCAAAAAACGCATTGACGAAATACATAAAAAATACATCCTTCCCCAGGAAGGAACGTTTGACTTTGCCCTGATGTATGTGCCGAGCGAAGGCATCTACCAGGAAATAATTATGGATGAGGACATTCAAACTTATGCCCGCAATAAGCGGGTTATGCCCGTGTCGCCTAATAGCCTGTTTATTTACCTGCAAAATATCGTAGTTTCCCTGCGCGGCCAGGAAATCAATAAAATGGCCCAGCAGATTCTGGCCATGATAACCGGCATTAAGCAGGAGTCGGACAAATTCGGGCGCAATCTTGAAATTTTGGGAAAACATATTGTTAACGCCGGCAATACCATGGGCACGGTTAACGGCGACTTCCTCAAATTACAAACCAGCATCCAGAATGCGGCTAACTTAAAGCTGGAAAGTCCGCAGGAAGCGGAACAGGCAAAGCTGCTGGAATAATTTTTGAAAATTCAAACATTATTTAAATAAAAAATATGTCTATTCGCAATCCGGACCAGAGAGTGGGCGTGTTCGTAGACGTGCAGAACTTATATTATTCCGCGCGCAACCTCTACAATGCCCGGGTCAAATTCAACGAAGTCCTAGACAGCGCCGTGGGCGGCCGCAGGCTTATCCGCGCCATGGCCTACTGCATCAAGGCCGATATGCCGGAGGAGCATACTTTTTTTGAGGCGCTGGAAAAATCCGGTTTTGAAGTAAAAATGAAGGATTTGCAGACTTTTGCCGGCGGCCACCAAAAAGGCGACTGGGATGTGGGTATTGCCATGGATATCATAAAGCTGATGAACAAGCTGGATGTGGTAGTGCTGTGCAGCGGCGACGGAGATTTTGTGCCGCTGCTGGAATATCTGCATATGACCGGCCAGCTGACCGAAACGGTGGCTTTCGGCAAATCGTGCAGCGGCAAAATCAAAGAACTGACCGACAATTTCATTGACCTGGACGAAAACCCCCGCAAATTTTTAATGCCAATCCGCGGCTCGCGGAAATAACCATGGAAAACCCCGAGTCGTTCCGCCCTGCCCCGCCGGAACCGGAAAGCGAGTCCAAAGCCGGTCCGGAAGATTCTGGCAAAACACGCCAACATAACCCGTTTGCCCGACGGCCGGGTAACCCTAAAGCTTAAAAAGAATTTCTAAAGAAAGCAGGACCGATGCGTGACCGTAACACGGAGCAACCAGCAGCCCCCGAAAGCGCCGCCGCTCTCACTGCCGACGAGCGGCAGTTTTTAAACACGCTGGCCATCGAGGAGTTGAAGTATTATCCCCGTGGCGCCGGCAGTCCGGACACAGAGCTAATCTCAGTCCTGATTGCCAAAGGTTATGTAAAAATTATTCTGGAAGACAAGCAAACCACCGGTTCGCTTTGCCTAAAGAGGCTGAAGTAACTTTTAAGCGCGGCAACATGATAAAAATTGTTCTGGATACCAACGTTCTGATTAACGGCTTTAAAGACGACTACTCATACGAAAAAAAGATCATCGATGCCGTAATCAGCGGAGAAATAGAAGCTTACGCCAACCGGCAAACTCTGCGAGAAAACCGGCTCATCAGCTCGCAGCTGATTGAGAGCAGCGACTACCAAAAACAGCTGAATGATTTTTTTGCCCAGGTCAACTGGGTGGTTAATCCCAGGCAAATCCACATCGTCAGCGATCCGGAAGACAACAAAATCCTGGAGAGCGCGGTAGAGGCCGGGGCCGACTACCTGCTTACGGCAGACAACGCCCTGCTCTCGCTGAAAAGTTATCGGGGCACAAAAATTATTACTCCGGCGCAATTTTGGACGGTCTATAAGGACGAAGGAATGGAGTTGTGGAAACAATGGGAAAATTTTATCAGCGGCCAGGCCCGGGGCAAAAAATAGCTTGCCGCGGCTAACCGCATCGTTTCAATGGACAAACTGCTGGAAAATCTGAATAAAGAACAGGCTGCCGCGGTCACCCAAGCCGAGGGGCCGCTGCTGATTGTAGCCGGCGCCGGCACAGGCAAAACTACGGTCATTACCCGCCGCATTGCCTACCTGCTGGCAAAAAAACTGGCCCGGCCAGAGGAAATATTGGCCCTGACTTTTACCGACAAGGCGGCGGGGGAGATGCAGGAACGGGCGGATCTGCTGCTGCCATTGGGCTACTACGATTTGTGGATTTCCACTTTCCACAGTTTTTGCGAG
>CAZJLL010000120.1:0-7458 GCA_964547145.1 uncultured Candidatus Saccharibacteria bacterium
GAAATGTCCAAAAATACCGGCCTGGCCATTTATCTTTCGGCTTTTGTGTTTGCCTTGGGCTTTGCCCTGGTCTGGCATATTTATTGGCTGGCAACCGTAGGCCTGATTGGCGCCGTTGTTTGCGTCATGCTCCGCGCCCTGGACGAGCATACCGAATACACCATTACCGCAGCGGAGCTGAAACGAATGGAAAATGGAAAATAAAAGATATTTATAGAAACAGGATATTCGGATATTAATATCAAGAATATCTACAAATATCCAATATCATATATATGATCTTTCCTACCGAGCAAATTAAAACTGACCGCAAAGCCGAAACCGCCGCATTCGGTTTTTGGCTGTACCTGATGACAGACCTGATTATGTTCGCAGCGCTGTTTGCCGCCTACGCCGTGCTTCAGCGCAATACCTTCGGCGGCCCGTCCGGCCAAGAAATTTTCAGCCTGCCCTATGTCCTGGCGGAAACCTTGATTCTGCTGACCAGCAGTTTTACCTGCGGCATGGCTGTACTGGCTTTGGAACAAAGCGCGGCCAGGCGCGTTGGCGCCTGGCTGGCCGCCACGTTTGCTTTGGGCGCCGCATTCCTGCTGATGGAACTGTCCGAGTTCGGCCGCCTGCTCGCCGAAGGCGCCGGGCCGCAGCGCAGCGCGTTCTTGTCGTCCTACTTTACCCTGGTCGGCGCGCACGGCCTGCACATTGCCATAGGCCTGCTCTGGCTGATATTTGCCCTGATCATGCTGGCCCGCCGCGGCCTGAAGCCGCATCTGTCCAGCCAAATCCGGCGCCTGGCCTTGTTCTGGCATTTCCTGGATCTGGTTTGGATTTTCATTTTTACCACCGTGTATCTGCGCGGCCTGCTCTAACTTTTATTTATGAAACCAACTCTCAAACATTACCTCATTGGCTTTTTCGGCTCCCTGCTGCTGGTTTTGTCCGCCTTTACCCTGGTGGAAATCCACTTAGCTTCCAACCACCGGCTCCTGGCGCACGAAACCATAGTGCCGCTGCTTTTTTTGCTGGCCTTCCTGCAGACCGCGCTGCAACTGAGATACTTCCTGCACCTGGGCGGCCGCGGCTCGCGCGGCAATATAACTGCCTTTGCCGCCGCCTTAGGCATTATTGTAATTATCATGGCCGGCTCCTACTGGATTATGGAAAAACTCAACTACAACATGACCCCTGAGCAGATAAATAACTACCTGCAAGATCAGGGAAGCTTTTAAAATCAGGGGCGAGAGATTAGAGACTAGAGACGAGTAATTGACAAGATTGAACAAAATTAAATAAAATTGACAAAATTACTGGGAGATAAGGATGTAAGGATATATGGATATAAGAATTAGGGCAAGAGACTAGGGGCGAGAGATTAGAGATATTAGGGTACTTTTAACATTTGACATTTAAAGTCATCTATTCCCTCACTGCTCACTACAAATTGATTGGAAATTGGAAATTTGGATTTTGGCATTCTAATGCTGCCGCCTTATCCTTCAATCATTAAATCTTTTAATCTAAAATCCTTAGTATCTTAATATCCCAGTATCCATATCATACTTCTTACATCTTATTCCTTATATCCTTGCATACTTAAATCCATGATTAAAAACCTCTACCAACTCACCAAACCAGGCCTGGTTTACGGCAACCTCATAACCGCGGCGGCCGGCTTTTTTCTGGTTGCGGGCACCGCGGTATCCTGGCCGCTGCTCATAGCATCTCTTTTGGGCCTGGGCCTTATAATTGCTTCGGCCGGTGTCTTTAATAACTACTACGACCGCGGCCTGGATGCCAAAATGTCCCGCACCAAAAACCGGCCCCTGGTTACCGGCGCCGTATCGCCGGGCGCTGCTCTGGCTTGGGGCCTGACCCTGCTGATTTTGGGCTTGGCAATTTTGTCCGGCTGGGCCGGGCGGTTGCCGCTGGAGGTGGCAATTTTGGGCTTTGTGATTTACGTGTTCTGCTATACGCCGCTTAAGCACAAAAGCGCCGCGGCCACCCTGGTCGGCAGCCTAGCCGGCGCCACGCCCATTTTGACCGGCTATACCGCTATAAGCGGCCGGTTGGACGGCGGCGCGCTGATCTTATTCTTGGTGCTGGCCTGCTGGCAAATGCCCCACTTTTACGCCATTGCCATCTATCGCCTGAATGACTATGCTGCTGGCGGTGTGCCGGTCCTGCCGGTTAAACAGGGCATTGCCGCAGCCAGACGGCAGATGTTAGCTTATTGGCTGGCCTTTATGCTGGCTTGTCTGGCTCTGGCCTATTTCGGCTATGCCGGCAAAGTTTACGCCGCCGGCGCCTTGCTTTTGGGCCTGCTCTGGCTGTGGCAGTTCCGCCGCGGCTTTGCCGCTAATGCGGCTGTCTGGGCCCGCCGCCTGTTTTTGTATTCCCTGGTCGTCCTGACCGGCCTAAGCATTTTCTTGGCTTTGGGCAACATCCTCCCCTGATATTTGAACCGCGGCGGCTGTTCCTGCTATATTTTGCCAATTCCACCGCCCTAAGAAAGGCCCGATGCTGCTCTTTCAAATTACTGCAGCTGCGGCTACCGCCCGCTTAGGCTGCAAAGCCGTCCCTATCCGCTATAACGGATTATCGGGACGGCTCTTGTTTATTTTATAAATTTAATGCCGGGCCTTTGCTCTGCCGAAAATTAAGCGCCTTCACCTCTCTCAGCAATCTTCCGGTCCAATTCCGCAAGCATGGCATCCAGTTCCGCCTGGCTGATATAGATACCGCCCGTCCTATCCCACTTTTTCCTAAAATCCTCAAAAGACAATTCGTCCGCCGCGCCCAGCGCCTTGAGGCCCTGTTTTCTTTCCTTATAGATTTTATGCATCTCCGCCGCGCTCTCTGCAAATACGCCATTATAAACCGCCTGCCTTTCCAGGTCGCTGCCAAATTTTTTGGCAGACAGGGCGGCCAGCTTTCGGCTAAGCCGGTAAATGGCCAGCGACAGGTTTGACTTGGCCTTTTCCTCAATCAGATTCTGCTGCCTTTCGGCCGACGATTGTTCAAAATTCATAAGCGCGGCGTTACAAAAACAATTGAGACACAATCAGGTCCAGCAGCACGCGGGGAGGGGTGGAGGAAGATTTCAGCTCGTCGTCCAGCGCTGACAGCTTGGCCAGCAAGTCCAGCACGGTCTTGGGGGCAAAACGGGCGGCGATTTTTTTTAGCACGAACAGCCGGCCGCTTTTCCAGTCCGTCGCCTCCAAAATCTGGCTGTCGGTTTTTTTCTCCTGCTGCAGGGCCTGGACCAGGGCCACGTTGCGGAACTGCTCCGCCAGCAGGGCGTTAAGCTGGATAATGGCCGTCTTCTCGTCCGCCCCCGTCTGGTCGGCCAAAAAGCGCTGCATCAGCACAAAGACCTGGTCTTTGCGGTTGTCGGCAATGGCATTGGTCAAGTCAAACGCTTCCGTCTGGCGGTTGTCGCTGGCCAAGTTCTGCACGTCGGCCGCCGTCAGCGGCCGGCCGGCGGCATAAGCCAGCAGCTTTTTCAGTTCGCTGTCGGCCTGCCACAGGGAATAAACCTCTTCTGCGGCGACCACTTTGCCGCCGGCGCGCACCACCCTGGCGTCGTCGCGGCCCAGGGCCTGGGCCAAAGCTTCGGCCGCGGCGGCCGGCAGCTGGTCGCCCAAAACCTGGGCGCGGGCAATGAGCCAGCGGTTTAGTTCCTGTCCGTGCGGCAGCGTAAAATCCTCAACCTGGACGCCCGGGTTGTTAAGCAGCTGTTTGGCCGCGCCGCTGCGCCGGTCCAGTTTTTCTTCTACAAAAACAACGGGACGGGAAAGGGCAGCCAAGCGCTCCATAGTTTTTGGCTCCCAATAATTGGCCACCAGGCCCCGCAGCACGGCAATCTCCGGCCGGGCAAACAAGTCGGCCTGGCCTAAAGTATCCGGCGCCGGTGCTTCCCCCGGATCAGCATAAAAACGCAGGCCAGCCTGGTGTTCGGCGGCCAGCTTGTTTAGGTATTCAGTTTTGGAAAAATCATCCGGCCCCAGCAGCAAATAAACCATAAAAGTTCAACTATATTGCTATTTTAGCATCTTTTCAGCCGCCCAAACAGGGCTAAATCTTTTTAAAGATTCCCTCGCGCCAAATTTAAAACCGCCCCGAGCTTGCCGAGGGGCGGTTTAGATTTTTTCCAGCTGGCTTACGTCTATTGGTACACCGGCTTTATCTGCTATCAACTTCAACCACTTAGCCAGCAGGGCATCACGCTGTTTAAGTTCGGAATATCGTTTTTCAGAAAGCTCTAGATAGTTGTTCACGTTGCTATTTAGAGCCTCGACTTTGTGTTCTAGACCGCCAAGTCTGGTTTCAACGCTGCCAAGCCTGGTTTTAACATCGCCAAGTTCGGTTTCTACACCGCCAAGTCTTGTTTCAACATTTTCAAAACCCTTGGCTACCATCACAGCCAAGTCGTCTATTGTCATGGATTTTTTGTTGTTATCGGCCATAGCTATATCTTAGGCGATTTTACCAGAATAGCCAAACAGGTTATTCGAGCAAGAACTAAATGGTGGGTCGGGTGGGGATCGAACCCACGACACCCTGCTTAAGAGGCAGATGCTCTACCAGCTGAGCTACCGACCCATAATCACTGACTAATTCGAGTAAACTCTATTAAAAGCCAACTTATTATACCGAATTTCACAATTTTTATCAAGCACCCACACCCTTTAGTCCGCCCACTTTTTGGTGCTCTCGGCAGGAGTTGAACCCACATCCCTGGTTCCGAAGACCAGTGCTCTATCCGTTGAGCTACGAGAGCCGGCCGGCCAGTCGCCTTATTATGCCAAATTTAAAGCCGGCTGGCAATGCCAGCCGGCAGCAGACAAAACTTATTTGCCCGTGCCAAAGGGGCTGGGCAGAGTGGAGGAAGCGGCAGTAAATCCGGCCGCGCCCTGGATCCGCTGCAGGACTTTCTGGTAACCGTTAAAATCCACCCGCGTGCCCTGCTGGGAAGTAATAACCACCGGCTGCTTGGTGGACTGCCAGACAATCTGCACCGACTGGATTACTTCCCACACCTCCAGGGCCAGCAGCGCCAAAAAAGCGGCAAAAAAGAACCAGCCCAGGTTCTTGGCAAAGTGCCGGAAAAAATTCTTGACTTTAATTAATTGGGTTTTGCCCGAAGCGTTCGCCATAAATTTATTTTTGCAAATAAAACATCGCGGTCAAATTAGCGTTGACCTGGCCGCCGGAGGCGGCCGAAACCGTCAGGCCGGTGGCATTGGTAATAAAACTCAAATTTTCCAGGTGCTCAATAAACTCCACTACCGAATTAAAGTCGCCGGTCAGGTTGATGCTGTAAGGCACGGAGACAATGCCCGTCCTGGTCGTCGGCGCCTTGCTGGCGCTGTCCACCGTCCCGCTTAAGCCCGACAGCTGCATGTCCACGCCGTACCTCTGGCCCAAATCCTCCAGGGTTTGGATTTCCTTGACCAAAGTTACGTCCTTGCTGAAAAAATCGGCCGGCTGATACGGCTCCTGGGCAAACTGTGCCAGATCGTCCTGGGCTTTCTTATAGCCGTTGCCCTGGGCCTGCAGGGTAGCCAGCTTTTTCTGCTGGTCCGCCATATCGGCCACCGTTTTTAAGTTGGCATTGTCCAGAATCTGGAAAAAATACAGGAACATGGCGCAGCCCAAAACCAGCCAGAGCACGGCCAGCAGCACAATCTTATTTTTGGCGGACATGGCTCGATTCATAAGCTAATACATTAATTGATCCTTGATGCTGAAGGTAAAATGGAAATTGACGTTGCTGGCCTTGACCAGGTTGTCCAGCGGGTAATCCACGTTGTAAAAATCCCGGCTGTCCTGCTGGATGTTGTTATACAGCTGAATAACCAAATCGCGGCTGGGACTGAAGCCGTTGATGGTAACAGTCTTGGCTGCGGGATCGACGCTAAAGCTGGCAATTTGCACGCCGGCGGGCGGCAGAGAAGCAAATGCCTTCAGGACGCGGGACCATTTGGGCGCCGTATCCGCCAGGGTGTTGAAGTCGGCAATTTTGTCGTTAATGTCCTGCACCTGCTGCTTTAAGCCCGCGTTCTCCTGCTTATTGACCTGCGCCGTCAGCTCGTTGATTTGGCCGGCCAGGGAATGGTCTTCCGCCTGCAGGTAAATTTTTACGCCGAACTGCACCAGGAAGACAGCCGCAAAGCTTAGCAGCGACAAAATGAACAGGGTCAGCAGGCTGTGAAAGCTGAGCTCGTAACTTAGCTCCACCTGTCTGGTTTTAGGCAATAAATTGATAGTCTTCATATGTTACTCCACCTGATATTTAGCGCCCCGCAGGGCCAGGCCGATAGCCGTGGTAAAGCCCAAGGCCTGCAACTGGTCCAGGCCCCCGGCCTGCTGCACGCCCAAATTTTGCAGCGGATTGGCCAGTTCCACTTTGTTAATGCCGGCCTCCTGCAGCTGGGGCGTTAAAAATTCCAACAGGCTCCTGAGCCGGGCGCCGCCGCCGCTTAAAATAACCCGCTCCACCTGCTTATTGGAATGCTCGTTATGAAATTTCAAAATATTCTTAATCTCCGCCGCCAGGCTGTTTAATACCGGCAGCAGGGCGATTTTAATGTTAGGATATTCAGCGGTGTTGGCAATGCCTACCCGCTTTTTTATGTCGCTGGCCTTGGCCGCCGACACCCCTAACGACGTGGCGATGCTCTCGGTAAAACTATTGCCGGCCACGGGAATGGTGGAAGTAAACTGCAGGCTGCCGTTCTCCACCATAATCATGCTGGTGCGGCCGCCTTCAATATCCACCAGCAGCGCCGTCTCCCCGCTGCCCGGCGGCAGCACCGCCCGGCGGCAGCTTTGCGATTCCACTTCCAGCGCCACCGGCTTTAAGCCCGCCTTGTCCAGCATGTCCAGATAGCCGTCCACAAAAGCCTTGGGCGAGGCAATCATCAGCACGTCCATCTTGTCGCCGCTGTCCCCAATCTTCTCCCAGTCCAGATAAACCTGGTCCACCGGCAGCGGAATGAAGCTCTCGGCCTCAAACGGCACGGCGTTGTCAGCCTCGCTCTCGCTCATTTGCGGAATTTGAATGACGCGCACGAACGACTTGGACTCGGGCAGGCTGGCCACCACGTAGCTGGTGCCGAACCGGCCGAACTGAGCCTTCTGCAGGCTCTGCTTAAGCAGAAACTCAAACGTCTTTAAATCGGCCACGGCGTCGTTCTGCACGAGCCCCTTGGGCGCCTCGGCCTCGCTGTAGGCCTGCACCACCAGGTCCTTGCCCCGGCCTTTCAGCTCCAGCAGCTTCAGCGATCCGGCGCTGACATCCAGCCCGAAGGCAGGCAAAGTTTTGGATAAAAATTTAAACGCGGACATTGTTAATTATGATTTAAAGATTTCAAATTAAAAGATTTAATGATTGAAAGATTAGGAGATAGCATTAGAATTTCAAAATCCAAATTTCCAATTTTAAATCAATTTTCAAAG
>CAZJLL010000121.1:0-1629 GCA_964547145.1 uncultured Candidatus Saccharibacteria bacterium
TGGTTCTTCTTTTTAGGCAGCTTTATCGCCGCCGCCGACATTCTGGGACTGGAAGCCGTTTCCACCTTCCTCTATCAGGATGTCTTAGGCTATGCCGGACATGTGATTGTCGCCATGGCGGTGATGTTGCTGGGTATTTTGGCGGCCAATTTCTTCTCCGGTTTGGTCACGGCCACGGTCAATGCCAGCGGCCTGCATAAAGGCGAAATGCTCGGCGCCATTGCCAAGTGGGCAATCGTCGCCTTTACCGTAATTGCCGCGCTGTCCCAGCTGCAGATTGCCACTGACTTCCTGCAAGACCTGTTCCGGGCCATTATTGCCATGCTGGCCATTGCCGGCGGCCTGGCCTTCGGCTTGGGCGGCAGGGACCATGCCAAAAAAGTTCTGGATGCCCTGGAAGACAGCCTGAAGTCTTAGCCAAACCGAGGACAACCAGCTATAATATATAAAGCAGGTTCTCCGGGATCAGGGACTCTAATCGTATTAGAACTTACGCGCTTGCCGGTCGGGCTTTACCCGACCTAAAGCGGCAAGCGCGTAAGTTCTACGTATTTTAAATTTCAACCACCCGATTGTTTTGAGGGTGGTTTTGGATAGCTTGCATCGTTTTTGCTTTTATGCCGAAAAAACTGCTGTTATTTTTAATTTTTATCCTGGCTGTCTTTGGAATTTTAGGCCTGTACCGGGCTTATCAGGCGCGGCAAAGCGCCCAGCTGGCCCAGCAAGCGCCGCCGCCGGCCGCGCCGCAAACTAAAATTACCATTATTGAGGGCTGGACACTGCAGCAGATTGCCGCCGATTTGGACAGCAATGCCAAGCGCGGCGCGGCCTTAAAGCACCTGATCGGCGCCGATGATTTTCTGGCCGCCGCGGCCAACTTTGATACCAGCGGATACCAGCTGCTGGACTCCCGCCCCAAAGGTGCATCCTTGGAGGGCTTTATTTTCCCAGACACCTACTTTATTCCGGCCGATAGCCCCTCGGCAACGGCCTTAAGCGACCTGATTATCAGCAAGGCTCTGGACAATTTTACCGCAAAATTTACGCCAGCCATGCAGCAGGAAGCCGCCGCCCGGAACATGAACGTTTATCAGATTGTTACCCTGGCTTCTATTATTGAAAAAGAAACCGGGCGGCAAACCGACAGCCAGGCAGAAAAAGATGCGCTGCAGGAAGAGCGGAAAAACATTGCCAGTATTTTTTACAACCGGCTTGAGGCCGGCATGCCTCTGGAAAGCGACGCTACCGTCAATTATGCCACCGGGAAAAACCTGGCCGCGCCGAGCATTGCCGATACTAAAACTAACTCGCCTTATAACACCTACCTGCACGCCGGCCTGCCGCCGGGGCCCATTTGCAACCCATCGCTGTCTTCGCTGCTGGCCGCGCTGGAACCCAGCCAAACCGATTATCTTTATTTTCTGCATGATCAAAAAACCGGGCAGGTTTACTATGCCCGGACTTACGAAGAACATCTCGCCAATAAGCAAAAATACCTCAGCGCAAATTAGCGCCGACAAAATCGGGGTGACCGTTTAAAAAGCTGGCCATATCCGTTTCGGTCTTGCCCGCCAGCTGCAGGCTGTTAATGCGCAGGCTGCTGCCGCTGCCGCAGGCCACTTCTCCGCC
>CAZJLL010000122.1:0-2105 GCA_964547145.1 uncultured Candidatus Saccharibacteria bacterium
CGGCAAGCATATGGGAAAGCCGGGAAAAAGATATGGGCAAGGAAGTGTTTGAAGGCGCCCAGCGGTTTGTGGCGCTGCAGGCTCTGGACAATCTTTGGATGGAGCATTTGGACACCATGGATCATTTGCGCGACAGCGTGCGCCTGCGCGGCTACGGACAGCGCGATCCGCTGGTGGAATATAAAAAAGAGGGCTACGAAATGTTTCAGCGACTGATTGCGGAAATTAATAAGCAGATTGTTTATACCATTTTCCACATCAGCGTTAATCCGCCGGCCGGCGCGCCGCAGCCGCTGAATTTGGTGACCAATAGGGGCAGCCAGCTTTCAATGAACGAATCCGCACAGGATTCCCGCTTGGCCAATATCGGCCGTAACGACCCCTGCCCCTGCGGCAGCGGCAAGAAATGGAAAAAGTGCGGCATGCTCAACACGCCGGAACATCAGGCGAACATGGCAAAAGGGACGGGGCAGCAGCACCGGGCAAAGGTTGGCGGATAACAAGAAAAAAGCAGTTTAACGAGATGCCCGGCTCAAAAAGATTTGCTTAGTCTGGCCGCTTGATTTTATTTCTGGCTGAGACAGTGGCGCTAACCGCCGCCGCGGCCAGGAATTGGCTGACTACAAGGCCGGCAAAAGCAAATTTAATTTCTTCGGGGTGGGTTAGGCTATGTTCCAGCAAAATCCAGGTCAGAAAAAAGGACAAGCCGCCTAATATCCAGCAGGCTGCCGCAAACAGTATCATCCATCCTCCGGTTTGCATCTTCATATTAGGTATTACGCAACAGTCCAAGATTTGTAACGCAAATTGATATGCCAAAAAAGAAACCGGCAAATCTTTATAAGGAAATTGCCAATTTCGTTTACGAAACCGGCATTCATAGCCGCACGCCCAGGTCGGGTTTCTGGTTTTTGGGCAGCGGCAGCCAGTCGGTGGCGGAACACCTTTTCCATACAGCCATGATTGCCTATGCCCTGGCGCATTTGGTGCCCAAGGCCGACAGGCAAAAAGCCGTGCTGATGGCCCTGTTCCATGATATTGGAGAAGGCCGGACGTCGGATCATAATTATGTCCATCAGCGCTACGGCAGGCTGGCTGAGGCGGAAGCAGTAGCCGACATTTCCCGGACTCTCCCTTTCGGGGGCGAAATCCTGGACCTGTTTCGGGAGGAGCAGGCCAGGCAGACCCTGGAAGCCCGCCTGGTCAAAGACGCGGACCAGCTGGAGTGGATAGCAGCGCTGCGGGCCGAAGAAGTCAAGGGTAATTCCAAGGCGCGGGAGTGGATTGCCATTGCACAAAAGCGGCTGAAGACCGCGCCGGCCAAAAAATTAGGTCTCATGCTGGCGGCCACGCACCCGGACGACTGGTGGTATAGCTTCAAGGATAACTGGTTTGTCAACCGGCGCGAAGCCGACAAGAAATGGAAAGCAAGAAAATAATTCATCATTAGATATTAGGAAAACTTATGGCAAGCGACTACATCAAAAAAGAACCGACCAAAAATGAAAAAATGATCTTTGAACTAGCGATGAACATGCAGCAGATGGAAAAGGGCCTGTGGTCCACTTCCACCGTAGCAATGGCGCTGGCCATTCTGGTCAAAGTCAAACCGGAAGAAGTGGCGGAATTAATGGTAAACGGCGACGACAAGATTAAGGAGTTCAGCAATAAGGTTAATGAAGCCATTAAACAGCTGGAGGCGGAAAAACATAAAGGCCATGACCACGCCAAAGAAAGCTCGGTCGCGGAAGAATTTAAGGCCGAATAAAAGTTTTTTGCGGCTAGTCCGGCCAACGGTTAAATACAAAACCAGTTTTTTGCGTGCCTATCCCGAAGCGTTTTTGAGCGTTTACCGGGATCATCCTTTTACAATGGAGGGCCTGCACAATAATTTTCCGGCTTTTGTCCGCTTCTTAAACAATCAGGCTGCCGGAAAAAATCTGCCGCCCGGCTACGTGCCCAATACCAATTATTGGCTGACCGACGGTAAAACCTATTTGGGTAGTTTGAGCTTTAGGCACCGCCTCAACCATCTTTTAAAGCGGAACGCCAGCGGCCATATCGGTTATGAAATTGCCGCACCGCACAGGCGCAGGGGCTACGGC
>CAZJLL010000123.1:0-3415 GCA_964547145.1 uncultured Candidatus Saccharibacteria bacterium
CCTTGCTCCGGCCCGGCCGTTTTGACCGCCAGGTTGTGCTTGATTTGCCCGATATTAAGGACCGCGAGGAAATCCTCAAGGTCCACGCCAAGAACAAGCCGTTGGCGGAAGGCGTTTCCTTGCGCAAGATTGCCGAACGCACGCCGGGGTTTTCCGGCGCCGATTTGGCCAACCTGATCAATGAGGGCGCTATTTTGACGGCCCGGCGCAACAAAAAAGAGATTGGCGAGGCTGAGCTGAAGGAGTCCATTGAAAAAGTGATGCTGGGGCCCGAGCGCAAGAGCCATATTTTGTCGGTCAAGGAAAAAGAGATCACCGCCTATCATGAAGGCGGCCATGCCCTGGTCGGCACCGTATTGCTTTTTTCCGATCCGGTCCACAAGGTTTCTATCATATCCCGCGGCCGGGCGGCCGGCTATACCATGAAGCTGCCGTCGGAGGATAAGCACCTGCAGACCAAGCAGAGCTTTTTGGATGAAATTGCCGCGCTGCTCGGAGGCTACGCGGCGGAAAAATTGGTGTTCGGGGAACTGACCACGGGCGCATCCAATGACCTCAAAGTGGCGACCAATATGGCGCGCAAGCTGGTAATGAATTACGGCATGAGCGAGGAAGTTGGTCCGGTGGTGCTGGGCGACCAGCATGAAATGGTCTTTTTGGGCCGGGAAATTTCCGAACAGCGCAACTACAGCGAAGCGGTGGCCAAACTGATTGACGAAGAAGTCGGCCGGATTATGCGCCAGGGTTTTGAGCGCGCTACCGGCGCTTTAAAGCAGTATCGTGCTTATTTGGATACCATTGCCCAGCGCCTGGTCAAAGACGAGACGCTGGAACAGGAGCAATTCTTTGAAATTGTGAAGGATATTATTCCGGCCGACAAACAGCTGCCGCCGCTGCTTAAGCCGGCCGCTGTTTAAGTCCTCTTTTTGCCATGCCGTCCTATTCGGCAATTATCAAAAAAGCTTATCGGCTGACGCTGGCTTTTCCCAGCCTGTGGGTTTTTGGCCTGTTTGCGGTTGGCGGGTTTAATTTGAACTTCCTCCATTACGAGAATATCCCTCTGCGCAAAATCAAGCTTAGTCTTCAGCTGCTGGATTTGGGGATGTATTTTCAGCAGCACCCAGGCGCGCTGGCAGGGGCCAGTCTGCTGCTGCTGGCGCTGACGCTTGGCGGACTGGTCCTGACCAACTGGTCCCGTATTATGCTGATTTTTATGGGCCAGTCGGCCATTGAAAGCGGCCGGACAGAATTTGTCCGGCAGGCAAAAAAAAGCTTGGCGCCGCTGTGGTTGGTAATTAAAATCAGCCTGCTGACCACGGGCTTGATGCTGCTGGTGGCAGCGGTCCTGTTCGGCCCCCCCTGGTTTTTGGACATTGATCCCGGACTGCAGGCTTTGCTTTGGACCATTGGCGGCGTTATTTTTGTACCGCTGGCATTTTTGATCTCCTGCATCAATATCTTAACCGTGATGTATGCGGTAATTTACCGTTTGCCGCTGGGCAAGGCTTTGAATTTGGGCACGGACTGTTTTGTCTCGCGCTGGACCCAGATTTTAGGGCTGGTGATGCTGCTGGCAGTGCTGTATTGTGCTAGTTTTGCCTTGGGCGTGGCCCTGATTTTTGCGGCGCGGCTGATTTTTAGCCAGCTGTTTCTGGCCTCGAGGCTCTTTAATATTTTGCCGGTTTCTGTTATTATAGGAATGTTAAAGCTGGTTTCCAACGTACTGCTTTGGGTTCTGCTCGCCGGTTTGAGTGTTTTTTTTAATCAGGCTTTCCTGCTTTTATTCCTGGAATTGAACAAGCCCGTGCAGGCTTCGCCGGCGATACAGCCGCACGTTGTACCTTGGCCTTTAACTTAAATTGTTTGTGCCTTTACTAGTCCCGCTATAATCAGGGCATAGTAGGGGGCTTGCCCGACAAGGCCTTGGCGGAGTCGGGAGCATAGTAGGGGCGGTTAGCTTCCTCCTTCGCCAAGGCTACAGAGGACAGGCAAAAACATATAGGCGGAGTTGAAAAAGGTGTTCTTGCCCTACGTAGCTTTAGCGTAGTAGGGGCGGTTAGCTCAGTGGTAGAGCGACTCTTTGACGTAGAGTAGGCCATAGGTTCAATCCCTATACCGCCCACCAGAAAATTAAGCATCAAGAAGTAAGAATTATGAATCAAGCCTCAGGGCTTAATTCCTGATTCGTAACTCATGGTGCATTTGCCCGGCCGATGCCCTCGCTTGATCAGGCAGAACTTGCCAAAACCCTCAAACTGAAAATCCATAATCCGGACTTGTATCTGTCCGCTTTTACCCATCGGTCCTATTTGAACGAGAACCGCGGCTTTCATCTGCCCCATAATGAACGCCTGGAGTTTTTGGGCGACGCGGTGCTGGAGCTAGCCGCCACCGAATACCTGTTCAAGAATTACCCGCACCCGGAAGGCGAGCTGACTAATTTTCGCAGCGCGCTGGTCAATTATAAAATGTTGTCCAGCATTGCTTCCCGCCTCGGCCTGGAGCAGTTTTTGCTTATGTCCAAGGGCGAGGCCAAGGATACCGGCCGGGCCCGCCAGGTCATTCTGGCCAACTGCATTGAGGCCGTTCTGGGTGCCATGTACCTGGACGCCGGCTATCAGGAAACGACTAATTTTATCGCCCGGGAAATTTTAGTGGAACTGCCGGCAATCATAGCCGGCGGCAGCTACATGGATCCCAAAAGCAAGCTGCAGGAACTGGTTCAGGAAAAGCGCGGCATTACGCCGACCTACGGCGTCGTGTCGGAAACCGGCCCGGACCACAACAAGGTATTCGTCGTGGCTGCTTATGTCGGCAGCGATGAAGTCGGCCGCGGCCGCGGCCCGAGCAAGCAGGAAGCGGAACTGGCGGCCGCGGAAAACGCGCTGCAGATAAACAAACTTTGACCTGACAGATTTACAAACGAAACAAATATACAAATGGCTACTAATGTGCAGTCCGCGGGAGAGGCAAGAGATAAATTACTATTCGGAAAACTAAGCTATAAATTGAATGGCTTGTGTTTTGTTTACAAGAGTTTGCTAAAGGCAAGACATTAGTAGATATTTGCATTTGATATGTATCTTAAGCGCCTGGAAATCCAGGGTTTCAAATCTTTTGCCCACAAGACCACCATGGAATTCGCCCAGGGTGTGATTGCTATTGTCGGCCCCAATGGCAGCGGCAAAAGCAATGTGGCCGACGCCATCCGCTGGGTCCTGGGCGAACAGAGCCCGAAAATCATCCGCGGCAAAAAAAGCGATGATGTTATTTTTGCCGGTTCGGATAAAAAGTCCAAGCTGTCTTTCTGCGAAGTGGCGGCGACGTTTGATAATGCCGACCGGCGCATCCCCGTGGATGCGGCGGAGGTCAGCATCGGCCGCCGGGTGGACCGCAGCGGCGAGAGCGAGTATCT
>CAZJLL010000124.1:0-3898 GCA_964547145.1 uncultured Candidatus Saccharibacteria bacterium
TTCAAATCAGCGGTCTTTGACCAGGCAAACCTGGCCTGGCAGGCCAAGGACGCGGAACTCGGCGAGCTAACCATTAGCCTGCTGGGGGAATATGCCTTGGGCGACGCGGCAGCCGCAATTGAAGCAGGCAGGGAACTGGGATTGGACAGTCGCGACATTGCCGCCGGAATCAGCCAAATCCGACCGGTCGCGCATCGCCTGCAGCCGATTAAGTCCGCCTCCGGCATTTTGGTTATTGACGACGCCTATAACGGCAACTCGGCCGGCGCCAGCGCGGCCATTAACGCCCTGGCGCGCTTTGGCGGCAGGCGCAAGCTCTACATTACGCCGGGGCTGGTGGAAACCGGCAAGGCGGCAGCCGAGGTGCATCAAAGCATCGGCCGGCAGCTGGCCCAGGCGGCCAACGTGGTTATTTTGATCAAAAACAGCGTTACGCCGTTTATAGCCGAAGGAATCGCGGAGGCCAAAACGGCAACCAAAATAATCTGGTTTGACAGCGCGGCCGAAGCGCACCAAAACCTGAAAAGCATTTTACAGCCCGGGGACGTGATTGTGTTTCAAAACGACTGGGGCGACCAGTACGTATAATTGCAAATTTTGATTAAGCTTCCGGATTGGGATTTGAAATTGCAAAACATTCTTACCAAAATTTTCAAACCGCGGATAAAATACCGGCCTTCAATTGAGGTGCGGATCTTTAAGGACGCGCTGCTGCACAATTTGCAGGCATACCAAAAGGCGCAGCCAAGCTTGCAGTTTGCGCCGGTGCTGAAAAGCAACGCGTACGGCCACGGCCTGGTGCCGGTGGCGCGGATTTTGGATTCCGCACCCAAGCCATTCTTCGTGGTGGACAGTTTTTACGAAGCCCTGACCCTGCGCCAGGCCGGCATCAAGTCGCCGCTGCTGATGCTGGGCTTCAACCAGTTAGAGCAGCTGCTCCGTCCCCGGCTCAAGAACTGCGCCATGGCGATAATTGACTTTGCCACGCTAGAGCAAGTGGCGGCAAAATTAAAACAGCCGGCGCGCTATCATTTAAAAATTGATACCGGCATGCACCGGCAGGGGATTCTGCCGGAACAGATTGAGCGGGCCATTGGCCTGATTAAAGCCAACCCGAATTTTATTTTGGAAGGATTATGCAGCCACCTGGCCGACGCCGACGGCTTGGACCGGGCTTTCACCGAAAAACAGATTAAAGTCTGGAACGAAGCGGCAACGGAATTCCAGGACCGTTTTCCGAACTTAAAATACCTGCACCTGGCCGCCTCGGCCGGCACTTTTTATGCCGGCAAAATTAAAGCCAACGCGGCTCGCCTCGGCCTGGGCCTGTACGGTTTTAATGCCTCGCCTTTTGTCCGGCTGCCGCTTCAGCCGGCGCTGGAAATGGCCTCGGTCATAGCGACCATCCGGAGCATTCCCGCCGGAGAAAAAATCGGCTACAATGCCACTTGGCAGGCCGCGCGCAGCACTCTGGCGGCAACCGTGCCGGCCGGCTATAGCGAAGGCGTAGACCGGCGGCTGTCCAACCGCGGCTTTTACCGGATCGGAGAGAAATTTTGCCCGCTCATCGGCCGCGTGAGCATGAACATCAGCAGCGTGGACATAACCGATGCGCCGCAGGCGCGCCTCGGCGACGAAGTTATTATCATCAGCCGGCGGGCGGAGGATAAAAACTCGGCCCAGGCCATAGCCGAACTCTGCCAGACTATAGTCTACGAAATTTTAGTGCACATCCCGGCGCACTTAAGAAGAGTAATTATATAAAATCATGAAAAAAAATATCGGTGTTTTTTTCGGCTCTGCCAGCCCGGAGCATGACGTTTCCATTGTCACCGGCCAGATGATTATTGCCGGATTAAAAAAGCTCGGCTATCCGGTGGTGCCGGTTTACCTGAGCAAAGACAAGCGCTGGCTCATCGGCGACCGTTTGGGCAATATTAAAACTTTCGCCGCGGCCGCGCCGGGCTTGCTCTTTGACAAGGGAGAAGAGCAGTGGCTGCTGGATATGGAAAAATCGGCCGGCAAGCTGGTGTTCCGCCATAAAGGGATACTGGGCAAAACAATTACGATTGATCTGGCTTTCCCCGCCCTGCACGGTTCTTACGGCGAAGACGGCACCATTCAGGGCCTGTTTGAAATGCTCGGCGTTCCTTACATAGGCTGCGACGTTCCTTCGTCCGCCATCGCCATGGACAAGGCGCTGACCAAGCAGATAATGGCGGCAAACGACATCCCGACCACAAAGTTCGTCGCGTTCACAAAGACCGAATGGCAAAATAATGCCGAAGCGCTGAAGTCAAAAATAAAAAACTCCCTGCACTTCCCCGTATTCATCAAGCCGGTGCATTTAGGCTCGTCCATTGGTATAGCCAAAGTCAAGCCGGGCGATGACAAGGAGCTGGAGTTGCGGATTGAGGTGGCCCTGCACTACGACGACAAAGTCCTGGTGGAAGAAGGAGTGACCGAAGTGATGGACGTAACCTGCTGCGTTATCGGCAACGAAACGTTGACCGCTTCGCAGCTGCAGGAATCGGTTTTTGCCAACGATCTGTTTGACTTTGAAGAAAAATACCTCAAAGACGGGGGCGCCCAGACTGGCCAGGCGCAGAACAGCCTGGTCATTCCGGCCCGCCTGAGCGCGGCCGCGACCGCGGCAATTCAGGAGTCTGCCAAGGCCGTTTACCGGGCCCTGGGCTGCAGCGGCATTGCCCGCGTGGATTTTCTGTATGATAAGCAGGCGGAAAAATTTTACGCCAACGAGGTCAACCCGCTGCCCGGCACGCTCTACCATCATTTATGGAAGGCCAGTGGCCTGGAACTGGGACCACTGCTGGAAAAACTCATCGGCTTTGCGGAAGAAAAGCAGCAACAGAAACGCGGCTTAACTTTGACCTTTGAATCAAATCTCTTAACGCAGCTGAATTCCCAAAAACTCAATTCGCCAAAGCTGCAATAGCGTTTCATTCCGCGCCGGCGGATATTTAAGCGGGCCGCCGGTGAAACGCGCCAGTTTTTTCTCTGTTCAACATTGAACAAGCCATGACTTTTAAATATGAAAAGCAAAAACTGCGGCAGGGATACGACGGCGTCATCGGCTGCGACGAAGTTGGCCGCGGCTGTTTGGCCGGACCGGTGGTAGCGGCAGCCGTAGCGCTGCCGCAAGCCTGCGGTTTCAAGCTCCGGGCCGCAAACTTCGGACAGATCAGGGACAGCAAACTGTTAACGCCGAAGAAGCGGGAGGAACTGGCAGAATTTATAAAAGAAAATTTTTTGTGGAGCGTGGCCCGAGTTTCACCCAAACAGATTGACCGGCTCAACATCCACCACGCCACGCTGCTGGCCATGCGCCTGGCGGTGGAAAAATTACATACCACCGCCTCCTCGCAAGAGAAAATCTTGCGGAAATCGGCAGAGAGTTTCAACCGGGAGCGACATGATAATTTATTTTTGTTCTTAGACGGCAAATTTATTATCCCCAAGTTCAACATGAAGCAGGAAGCAGTGGTCGGCGGAGACAATAAAGTCCTGTCCGTCGCGGCGGCCTCCATTGTGGCCAAGGTCTACCGCGACGAGCTGATGAGAAAGTACCACCTGAAGTATCCGGCTTATGATTTTCACCGGCACAAAGGTTATGCAACGTCCCGCCACCGGGAGATGGTAAAAAAATACGGCCTGTGCAAAATCCACCGTCTGAGCTTTTGCACCCACCTGACTTAAAAATCCTCCCGGATTAATCCGGGAGGATTTTTAAGTCACCGGTTTGCCGGCGCTATTTTTCAACTACCTGCCCCACAAACACATCGGCACCGTTTTTGGTGATAGTCAGTTCTTCCTGATGCTCCCAAAAGACGATGCTTTCGTCGGCATTGGCATAGCGCGCTCCGCTGGCCGAAAGAGC
>CAZJLL010000125.1:0-3516 GCA_964547145.1 uncultured Candidatus Saccharibacteria bacterium
TTTAAATTAGGTTTTATATTCCCTTACTACCTGCTACAAGTATTATCAGGCAACTGAAACAAAAACCCCGGGAATTTGTTATAATAAAGTGGAGATAAATTCCAAGCGGCGGCAAGAGGAGCGGTCGATTCCTAACGCCCCCTTGGGCTAATTAATTACTTTTTATGCAAACCAAAACAATTGTTTCTATTATTATAGCCGTGGTTGTAATTGGCGGTTTGGCCTTGTGGCTGGGCCAGAGCCGGCCCAAGGAAGAGCCGACTGCCTCCGCGCCGGCCAGCCAAATGGGGGAGCAGGACCAGCTGCCGCCGTCTAATGAGGCTGTCCAGCCGGATCAAACGCCGGCTGCCACGGGAGGCGTTTCCGCGGTTAGCACCAATAACGGCTCGGTAGCCGGCGTGGACTTAAGCGAATTCGGCACCGAAGCTAACCAGTCGGCCAGCCTGGCCGGCCAGGATGACGCTACCGACCAGCAGGCTGTTTCCGGCGACGGCTCCAGCATTAACTCCTCGCTGGATGCAGTGAGTAATCCTATTCAGTAATTTCAACCAGAAATCTTATGAATTATTTCAAACAAACCGTTGCCGCAGCAGCCGTAGGGCTGATGCTGCTTAGTTCTTCGTCGGCTTTGGCCGCGCCGGCTTTCCGGATGGCGACCAGCACTTCCGCCGGCAGCAGGAATTTTTGCACCTCATTCGGCACGCTGGCGCAGAAATACCAGGGGGATTTAGGCAGCCAAGTCGGCAAGCTGCAGAGCCGCGTGGGCAGCGAAGGCAGCAGGATTCAGTCCGCCCGCCAGAAAGTGGACAGCACGCTGACCCAGGACCGCAGCAAGTGGGCGCAGGACCGGCAGAACATTTATGCTAAGCTGAATGCCAAAGCCACGACCGATGCCCAGAAGCAGGCGGTAGCCGCTTTCCAAAGCACGATGGAAGCCGCAGTTACCGCGCGCGAGAATGCGGTAGACGCCGCCCGTACTACCTACCGGCAGGGCGTGGACCAGGCATTGCAGCAGCACCAGTCCAGCACCGGCCAGGCGCTGACCGATTTTAAATCGGCGGTAAGCGCCGCCGTCCAGCAGGCCCAGGCTGCCTGCGCCGCCGGCACCGATCCGGCAACAGTGCGCCAGAATTTTCAGAGCGCCCTGCAGGCCGCCCGCAGCAACCGGCAGAGCGCGGCACAGGCAATAGACAAAGCCGGGCCGCAGATTAAGCAGCTGGCTCAGACCAGGGATGCGGCCATTAAGCAGGCCCTGCAGACTTATCAGACGGCCATGCAGGCGGCCATTGCGGCGCTGAAGACGGCCTTTGGCCCGGTGGCCAGCCCCACGCCAGTTCCCGCGACTACCACCCAGCAATAACAGGAAAGCGTAGAGCGGACAGTAATCAGGGAAAAGTCAGAGGTTAGAGACTAGAGGCGAGTTATTGACAATATTGAACAAAATTAAATAAAATTGACAAAATTGTTTCCATCTCGACTGAGTGCATCATAAATGAGAGATCTGTTAGCTAGGGCTTAGCAGCAGGCCTGCCTTCACGGTCAGGATATGGATGCCGGGGAGGTGCCCCCTCTTAAAAGAGGGGAACCTCTTCCATCCAGGACGGGCGGCAATCCCAATTTTCTTGAAATTCGGCTTTATCGGTTATATACTTTGCTCATGAACGGAGGTTTGTGATGTAAGAGTTGGACAGCAACAGGGCAAAAGCAAGGGATTTGCTTAGCCAGCTAACCCAGGCCTGCCTGGAGGCGATAGAGGGCAGCATTAACGTAAACGATTTGGCGGCGGACTTGCGGCGATTGGGCTGCGAGCCTTATCTTATAGCCGACATTACGGCCGGCTTCCCTCTGGAAGCGGCGAGCGGCTCATCAAAGTACGAAACACACCACAGGCGGGGAGAGCTGGCGTTCAGCCAGCAGCAGCCGTTTAAACTGACGGAAGAGGATAAGAAATTTTTGCGCCAGTCCCGCGTCGGTTTTGGCGACAATTCTTCATAAACGGCGGAAGTTTTTTCGCCCCAAAGAAAAAGACCCTGGTGCGCTTGCACGGGGTCTTTTTGCATGCCGGCCATGGGCAGCCGGTTTTTAATTGGGCAGCAGGCCCAAATCCATGAGCCGCGGTATCAGGGCGGCTGGCTTTTCCCGTCCGGGGCCGACCAGCTTTTTCTTGGCTGTGATTAGCACGCTGCTGACCGTGCTCGGATTGAGGCCCAGTTGCTCGGCAATTTCCTTGCCTTTTAGGCCGTAAGCCATCATTACGGCCACCTGGGTTTGCTGTCGGGACAGCGGATTGCGTTCGCAGAGCACTGCCTCGGAGACAACCTCGCCGCCGCCGGTTAAAATTGCGACCGCCTCCTGCAGTTCAGCCGGACCGGTGGTGACGGGCAGCAGTCCTTTAACGCCGCGGCGGCGCATGAGTTCTTCCGCAGTCTGACCTGTGATTTTCCGCCGCAGCAACAGCAGCGTCGGCAGCATGCGCAAGGGCAGGCCCTTTAGTTCGTCCAGCAGGTCCTGGCCGGCCGTTTTTACGGCAATCAGCAGGATCCTTTTTTCGTCGGCAAAGTTAAGCAGGCGGGTGCCGGGGAGTTCGGCCCGATCCCATTCTTCCACACTCCAACCTTGTTCCCGGGCGAAGGTCGCCAGGCCTTTACCCAAGAAGTAATCTTCCACGCAGTGGTGGAGAGCAGTCATCGCTTCATCCCTCCTTTGGAGATTTTAGTCCAAGCAATACCCTAATTTTATAGGAAACAAGCCCGGCCGCGCAACCAGGCAATAGTCAATTTTATTGGGTTATAATGAACAGGACTTATTTTGTATTATTTTTGCAAAACAAAACCGGTATGGCTGGCGTATTATTTAATGGAGGGATTTTAAAAATTTTACTTGCCACAACCGGGCAAATATGTCAGAATAAAGCATCTTTTTCGGCAAAAAAAAGAAAATTGAAATTATGCCTAGAACTAGCTGATATTTTTCGGATTATGAAGCGCATTCGGTTACTTTTGCTAATCTGTTCCAGCGGGCTGATTTTAGCTCTTATTCTGTATTATTTCCGGGGGCCAATTTATGGCCAGCTTGACGCCTGGCGCTTAGTTCCCAGGCCGGAACGGTTTACTGAATTGTATTTTGAAAATCCGTCCGCCTTGCCTGCCGTTCCCGCGGCTGACGGACAGGTTGCTTTTCAGTTTACCATCCATAATTTGGAGGGAGCGGAAACCGCGTATAGCTATCGTGTTTACTTTGCAGCTGACAGCGGCTTAAATTTGCCGATTGACGAAAATACGGCGGTGCTCGCAAGCGGTGCCAGCCAGACCGTGGCCGAAAGCTATAATTTCCGCCAGTTTCGGGAACCGGGCAGGGTAGTGGTTAGGTTGCTCAACCCTCCCCAGGAAATAGATTTTTTGATCAACAGGAATTAACAGGATAGGGCGAGGCGGCAAACAAATTTGAAAATTTAAGTATCTTGGAGAGTAGCTATGACTACCAGCGCCAAATTAAGCATTATTATCCCGTGCCATA
>CAZJLL010000126.1:0-9578 GCA_964547145.1 uncultured Candidatus Saccharibacteria bacterium
TTATTTTTTCAAGTCAAAGCGCTTTTGAACAAACAAAAATCCCCTGCTGTTCCACTTGCGGCGGACTTAGCGGGGATTTTTGCGAGAAACAAACTTACCAGCCAATTGAAAGGTTATGGCTCATGCCAAGACGCATAATAATCAGGCTGCGCAGATTTCCGTTCAGGCCTAAACCTAAGCCCTGTTCCGGACTCGGCCGGTTTTGTCCGGACGGCAGCCGCAGGCCCCGGCCCACGCGCCGGGAACCGCGGCGGCCATAAGGAATGGTGGTGATGCCGCTGCTTGAGCTGGCAGTGGTGCGGCTGACACTAAAGCTGGCGCCGTCGGAATTAATGGCTGAAACCGCGGCCAGCGCTTGGCCGCCGAAATTGACCATGGTCAGGGTTTGGGGGCTAAGCTGGGCCAGGTTCAAGTTTTGGCCGTTGCGGGAAGCATAGGCGCCGGAGAGCTGTACCGTGCCAAAATTATCCAGCGGAATAAAATTATTGTTGCCCTGGCTGGGCATTTCTTCTATCCACTCGGCCGAAGACAGGGATGATATGTAGTTTACCGTGGTCTGGTAGCTTTGGCCGGTGGTATTGTTGCGGAGGGTAATGGTCCAGATATTATTCCCGGCCTGCGCAATGCCGGCGGAAATGCTGTCGCCGGCAGTTACGGCCAGGCTGACAGGCTGGGAGTAGGCCGGCAGCAGTTCGTACCAGGCCTGGTAGCTGACCGAGCCGTTTTGGACAATGGCCTGCGTGCCGGTCTGAATCAAGTCGTTGCTGCTGATGCCGCCCAAACCGATCCAGGTGGCGTCGCCGCTAAAGCCGCCCGTGCTTTGAACCTGCGGCACCGTCCAGCTGCCGCTGACCGCGGTGTAGCCGCCGCCTGTGGCGACATAGCCGGCCCAGTTGTATGAGCTATCGCTGCCGGCGCCGGAATTTATGGCCGACGGCGGAACGGTCTGCGCCAGGGTCCGGCCGGGGTTTAAGCCCAGCAGCGCGAAGGCGGCAAAAACAACGACAAACAAACCCGAGGATATTTTGGCAGTAATTTTCATAGGTTTTTGGCTTAAGCTGGAATAGTTTATTAGTTTAGCTGCTTTCTGAATAATAATACGAAATTTTTTTAGAAATTGTTTCAATATGATATACTTATTTAGCCTATTTTAACTAATATCTGAAGGATAATATGCACAAAGTCAAAGATCTTAAATTAGCGAAAGCCGGGGAAATAAACATTGATTTGGCCGCGCGGGAAATGCCCGTGCTGAAAATTTTGGCCGCGGAATTCGCCAAGGCCAAACCTTTTCGGAACGTGCGCGTTGCCATGTGCCTGCACGTGACCAAGGAGACGGCCGTCCTGGCCAAGGCCTTGCAGGCCGGCGGCGCGGAGCTGGCCATTTGCGGCTCCAATCCCCTCTCCACCCAAGACGACGTGGCTGCCGCGCTGGCCCGCGCCGGCCTGAACATTTTTGCCTGGAAAGGCATTGGCCGCAAGGATTATTATCAGGCTTTAAACAAGGTGCTGGATTTTAAGCCGCAGATTACCATTGACGACGGCGCTGACTTGATTTCCCTAATCCATCGCGGCCGCACCGAATTGCTCAAGACCGTCTGGGCGGGCCAGGAAGAAACCACCACGGGCGTAATCCGGCTGAAGGCCATGGCCCGGGACGGGGCGCTGAAGTATCCGGTCGTGGCCGTGAATGACACGCCGACCAAGCACATGTTTGACAACTACTACGGCACCGGCCAAAGTACCATGGACGGATTGCTGCGCGCCACCAACGTGCTGCTGTCCGGCAAGATTGCGGTGGTCGCCGGCTACGGCTACTGCGGCAAAGGTATGGCCCTGCGGGCCAAGGGCCTGGGTGCCCGGGTGATTGTGACCGAAGTGGACGAACTCAAAGCCCTGCAGGCGGTAATGGACGGTTTTGAAGTGATGCCGATGCTGCAGGCAGCGCCTTTGGGCGACGTGTTTTTAACCGCCACCGGCGACCGGGACGTAATTGTTGCCTCGCATATGAAACTAATGAAGGACGGCGCCATTTTGGGCAACAGCGGCCACTTTAACGTGGAAATCAGCGTGCCCGACCTGATAAAGCTGGCCCGCAGCCATAAGCCCGTGCGCGACCAGGTGGAAGAATACCAGCTGCGCAGCGGCCGCCGGCTCTATTTGATTGCCGAGGGCCGGCTCATGAACCTGGCCGCCGCCGAAGGTCATCCCTCCGCGGTAATGGACATGTCATTCGCCGACCAGGCGCTGACCTGCCTTTGGCTGGTTAAAAATTACCGCAAGCTTGGCCCGCAAGTCTACGACGTGCCGGCGGAAATTGACGAACGCGTAGCCCGGCTCAAATTGCAGGGTTTGGGCGTGGTTATTGACAAGCTGACACCGGCGCAGAAAAAATATCTGTCCTCCTGGCAGGAAGGAACCTAGGGAAGTTTTTAATTAATCCGCCTAAAGCCGCTTGCCGGACTTTGGGCGGATTTTTTTGCGGCGATTGACGCCTGCCGCAAAAAAGTGTAAACTTTATAAGTTGTAAATTTAAAAGCAGGAAAAAATAAGCAAAAGAATATGCACAAGTTCAAGGCGTTGCTTATCAACTGCATGGACCCGCGCCTGCAGGGAGATAATGAAATTAAGATTGCCGCCGCAGCCGGACTCAAGCCCGGTGAGTATGAAGTCCTTGCCTATGCCGGTCCGTCCTTGTGGATGACCGACCCCCATCTGCCGGCCGATGCTGATATGTTTTGGAATCTTTTGGACAAAGTATCTCTTAAGGTCCATGGGATTTCCCAGATAGTCATAGTCGGCCACAGTTCATGCGGCGGTTTTGCCTTAAAGGGCGCGCCGCAGGAGCCGGAAGCGGAAAAAGCTGCTATTGTTGGTTCTTTGCTTGCAGCTGCGGATGCAATCCGCAGCCGCCAGCCGCAGCTCGAGGTAATTTTGCAGTTTGTGAAGATAGATCTGCAGCCGGCGGGCGGCTTGCCTGAAATTAAGGTTGAGCCAATTGAGGTTCCGGTCGCTGTCTAGTTGTGCATTGCAGTTTGCTTGGCCCCATCTGCCGTAACGAGCGGGTGGGGCTTTTGTCTTGAAAAAAAACGCCGGGTCAGGTATAATAAGCAAAGTCAATAATCCCGGGCAGGTAGCGAAGTGGTCAAACGCGACTGACTGTAAATCAGTTGGCTTTACGCCTTCATAGGTTCGAATCCTATCCTGCCCACCAGCCTTCGCTAAGGCTTCGGCCAGCTTCGCCAAGGCTATGCAATGCAAACTTGTTAATTTGCACTGTAGGTAGTTTGACATCTATTTGAGTTTGGCTTACAATACCTTTAGCACTTGTGGGGGCTTCGGCTCCCTCGCGGTTAATCCTAAACCGCAGACAGGTGCGTTTTTATTTGCTTAAAAATAAATCAATCGGTTTCCGGCTCCCCTGAATAAAATTTTTTCTTTTTAATTCCGCTGCCATCAATCACAGCCTGCCAGGAAGGGTAAACACTGTGAAAATTTTTTTGACTGCCTTCAATTTCTTTAATAATTACCTTGAGTCGTAGTTCGCCAATGATGGCAACAAAAACATAATACTTTACTTTTTTCATTGTCCTGCCCCAGCCGTCTTTTGATTTACGGCGTACAAATAATTTTCGTTCGTCATATTCCTGCAGAGTCCCGGATTTTTTGATAACGCCTACTGCTAAAGGTAATAACCGAAAACGGACATACTGTTCGCGCTGTGATCTGGTTTTATTCCACTCTTTGAATATTAGATGTTCAAAACCTTGGGAGTTAAAGTATATGCATTCACCCTTAAAGTATGGGCATTTGGTCGGCCCGATGGATTTATAAAAATTTTCTGCTTCAGTCTTGCGTTGATTGAATTTTTCTTCAGAAATTTCCATATTTGTCAATTCCTATTTTTCCCGGGCAAAGTTTACGCGCAGGGCGTTTAAGATGACGGCTACGTCCAGCAGTTCCTGCAGCATGGCGCCGTAAACCGGCTGAATGTAGCCTAAGGCTGCCAGAACCATCAAAAATACGCTGACGCCCATGCCCAGGAAAATCCCTTCCCGGGCAATAAACATGACCCGTTTGGCGATTTTTAAGGCCACGCCTATGCGGCTTAGGTTATTTACGGTAATGACAATATCGCCGGTGTCCGAAGCGGCGGTGGAGCCGTGTCCGCCCATGGCAATGCCTACGTCGGCCGCAGCCAGGGCCGGCGCGTCGTTAATGCCGTCGCCGATCATGGCTACGGCGCCGAACTGCTTTTGATGCTCTTTGACTTCAAAGACTTTGTCTTCCGGCAGAGCCTCGGCGTGGATGTCGCTGATGCCGATTTGGGCGGCGACTTTTTCCGCCACGGCCTGCTTGTCCCCGGTCAGCATAACCACGTGGCGAATGCCCTGGCCGCGCAGGCTGGTAAACAGTTTTTTTATTTCCGGCCGCGGCACGTCGGCAAATTTAACGGCGCCGAGCAGCTGCTGGTCGTCCGCCAGGTAAACGGCTACGTGTCCGCGGCTCTGCACGGTTTCGTGATGCGCCACGGTGTTCTCGCCTATGGCTATCCCCTGCTGCCGGATAAACGACAGCTTGCCAAAAAAATATTTTTTACCTGCCAGTTCGCCGCTGACGCCGTCGCCGAAATTTTCGCGGAAATTTTCCGGGTAATCCAGCTTCAAGCCGGCAGTTTTGCCCGCCTGCCGCGCCAGAGCCGCGGCCAGGACATGGGCCGACATCTGGTCTAAGGAGGCCGACAGCCGGATTATTTCGCTTTCGGGCAAATTGCCAAAGCTTTCGGCGCCGATAAATTCTGGCAAACCTACGGTCAGCGTGCCGGTTTTGTCGAAAATCAAAGCTCTCACCTCCGCCAGCTGTTCCAGCGCCCCGCCGTTTTTGACCACGATGCCGCGGCTGGCCGAACGGCTGATGCCGGACATAATGGCAATGGGGGTGGCTAGAATAAGCGGACAGGGCGTGGCCACCACCAGGACGGCCAGCAGGCGTACCGGATCGCGGGCCATTAGCCAGGCTGCCGCTGCGGCAATGACGGTCAGGGCAGTAAACCAGACGCTGTAGCGGTCGGCCAGCCGGACTACGGGCGCGCGGCTTTCTTCCGCTTGCCTGACCAGTTTGATAATTTGTTCATATTTGCTTTCCGCCGCCGGCCGGATGGCGCGGATCTCCAGCGGATTGTGTTTGTTTAAGCTGCCGCTTAAAATACGGCTGGCCGGCCGGACAGGCACGGGCAGAGGTTCACCGGTTAAGGCCGATTCGTCAATTTCTGAAACGCCGTCCATAACTATGCCGTCCACCGGCACTACTTCGCCCGGTTTAACCACAATCATGTCGCCTGTCTTAATTTGCCCGGCCGGCATGTCTTTAAGCCTGTCCCCTTCCCGGCGGTGGGCTATGGCCGGCGCGCGCGAGATTAGCGAGGTCAGTTCCTGGCGCGCCCGGCGCAGGGCATAATCTTCCAGCGCCTCTCCCCCCGAAAGCATTAGCAAGACAACCGTGCCGGCCAGGTACTGACGCAGGAAAAATGAAGCCACAATGGCGGCAATGGCAATAATATCCACGCCGTAATGTCCGGAAAAAAGGTCTTTGATAATTCTCCAGGCCAGAGGGATGGTGCCCAAAATCAGGGCGGTGAGCAGAACATAGCTTACGGTTTGTTCTGCCCCGGCCATTTGGCATAGGCCGGCAATAACGAGGCCTGCCAGCGCCAGGGCCGGAATCAGGTAAGCTTGGTTTTTCTCTTTCTGTTCTTGTTTCATTTATGCTATGGCCGCATGGGCTTAAAACAGCAGTAAGTCTATCACAAGCAAGGGAAAAACAAAAGCGCCAACCAAAAACCGCCTTTTGATAATCCGCCATCCGCCAAACGGCGGAAGCGGATCAGGGCGGTTTTATAAAATCTAAACCGGCGCCTCCATCAGAAGACGCCGGCAATATGGCTGTTTAGCGGGCTATTGGGCCGGTTGGCTGGGGGCCGGCGCCGGAATCATGGGCGCGCCCTGGCTGCCAGCCTGGTCAGTGCGTATTTGCACGCTTTGTGCGGTAATGCTGCCGTCGGAATTATCGGTGCCGGTAATGGTAACCGAGCTGCCTACGCTGACGTCGTCGGCCGTGCCGTCGACCGCCTTGCGGAACTGGGCTGAGGGGCCAAAGACAACGACCTTGGAGCCGCCGTTGGCCAGCTTGACCGTAATAGTGTTAGTGTCTTTGCTGACGACCTGGCCGTTGACAAAGTCATTGCCGCCGCCCGCAAGTCCGCCGGGGCGCTGGCCGCCTGTCCGGGCGCCCTGGGCCGTAAATTGTCCTACCCGTCCGGCAAAGCTTTTAAGAGTTTTGGCCTGCTGGTACTTCATGCCGCCAAAAAAGCCGCCGCCGCCGGCAATAATTATTACGGCTATTCCCGCTATCCAATACCAAACTTTTTTGCTCATAGTTGCTTGTTTAATTATTTTTTAATGATTATTCATATCGCAAGGCCTCAATCGGACTTAATGCCGCCGCCCGGCGGGCCGGATAATAGCCGAAAATAATGCCAATGGCCGCGGAAACGCCGAAGGCCAGCAAAATCGCCGGCACCGATACTTGGGCGGCAATGTTGGCAAAATGCTGCACCCCGAGCGAGAGCAGCCAGCCGAACAGCACGCCGATAATGCCGCCTAAGAAAGTCAGCATAATCGCTTCGGCCAGAAACTGCTTGGTAATGTCATGGCGCTGGGCGCCGATGGCCTTGCGCAGGCCGATTTCGCGCGTCCGCTCCGTTACCGTGGTCAGCATCATATTCATGATGCCGATACCGCCGACCAGCAGGGAGATGCCGGCCACGGATGCCAGCAGGATGGTAAAAGTATTGGTGACGCCGGCGGCGGCGGAGACAATGTCCGCCTGGTTGACGATGGAAAAGTCTGCGGCCGTTGGATCGCTGATTTTATGCCGGGTCAGCAGCAGATCGGTAATTTCATTCTGGGCTTCATCCATGGCGGCCTGGCTTTGGACCTGGACGGCGACCGAGGTTAAATAGCCGGTGGTATCCCCGGCCAGGAAGTGTTCTGCCGTGGCCAGCGGCACGTAAATGGCGTCGTCCGGGTTGTTAAAGCCGGTGCCGCCCTTGGCGGTGGTGATGCCGATGACTTTAAATTCCTGGCCGCTGATTTTTACGGTTTGGCCCAGTGCATCCGCCCCTTCGCCAAACAGGTCATCGCGGGCAGTGGGGCCCAACACCGCCACCTTGGAAAGGTTAGTGCTTTGCTGATCGGTAAAAAACGTGCCCTGGTCAATAGTCACATTGTGTACCGCCAGATAAGCCGGCATGGAGCCGGTCACCTGGGTATTGGTGTTGGTGCCCTTGGCCGTCACCTGAAAGCGCCGGGCAAACTCCGGGGAGACGTTTTTGGCCAGGGAAACCTGGCTGGCAATGGCATCCGCATCTCCCTGGAGCAAGGTTTGCGAGCTGCCCAGGCCGCTGCTGACGGTAATGCCGACGCCGCGCTGGGCGCCGGGAATAATAGTGAGCAGATTGGCGCCGGCCGACTGAATGCTGCTTTGAATGCTATCCTGCGCTCCTTGGCCTACGGCAATCATGGCAATAACCGAACCGATGCCAATAACGATCCCCAGGATGGTTAAAAACGACCGCACTTTATTGGCGGACAGGGCCCAGTAGGTTTCTTCCATTAAGTCTTTAGTGAGCATGCTGCAGGGGTTAGTTATTATGGCGGCTATACTGCCGAAGCAAAGCGCCGCTTATGTTCGGTCTCCTGGTTTTGAATAAGACCATCGCGCAGGACGATAATTTTTTGCGCGTGTTCGGCTACGTCGCGTTCGTGGGTAATCAGCACAATGGTGTGGCCAAGCTGGTTCAGTTTTTGGAAAGTTCCCAAAACAATTTCGCCGGTGCGCGTGTCCAGGTTGCCGGTCGGCTCATCGGCCAGGATCAGGCTGGGGTTGTTAACCAGGGCCCGGGCAATAGCCACGCGCTGCATCTGTCCGCCGGACAACTGGTTGGACAGGTGGTAAAAGTGGGTTTCCATGAGCCCGGCCGAGAGCAGCGCCTTTTTGGCGCGCTCTTCCCGCTCCTGCTTGGCCACTTCGGCATACATCAGCGGCAGTTCTACGTTGCGCAAGACCGTCGTCCGCGGCAGGAGGTTAAAGGCCTGAAAGACAAAGCCGATATAGCTTTTGCGGATTTCCGCCAATTCGGCCTCGGTTAGTTTGGACACGTCCTTGCCGTCCAAAAAATATTTGCCGGAGGTTGGCGTATCCAGCGCGCCAATAATATGCATGAGCGTGGATTTGCCGCTGCCGGACGGACCCATAATGGCTACAAATTCCCCGTCCTTCACTTCAAAGCTGACGCCTTTTAAGGCCTGAGTCTCGTTGTCCCCGATTTTGTAGGTTTTGGTTACGTTTTGAATATCAATCATTGCTGCAAAGTTAGCCGCCGCCGCCCACGGTCCGGCTCGCGCCGCCGCCGGAATTAAATCTGACGGCTCCTCCCCCGCCGCCGCCGGTCACGCCGCGGAGCAGATTGGTGGCCGAGGTGGCGCTGCTGGCCGCGCTTTTGGCCGTGCTTGAATTGATGGTCTGGACGACGATGCTGTCGCTTTCGTTCAGGCCGCTTAGAATCTGGGTATAGTTGTCGTCGGAAGCGCCGGTGGTTACCGTAACCTGCGCCGGGGCGGTTTTGGAAATAACCCCGCTGCCGGTTGCCGCGCTTTCCGTGGAAGAAGCATCAAGCTCTTCCACGTAGGTGCGGGTTCCGGCGGTCTTAATGGCTGCATTGGGTACGGCTAGAACGTCGGCTTGGATATCAGTAATGATAGAAGCGTTTACGCTCATGCCGGGTTTAACCCGGTCGTCTTCGGTGTCAAAAGAAAGTTTGACGTTGTAGTTGACCACGCCCTGGCTGACGGTTCCGATGTTGTCAACTTCGGCTACTTCGCCGGTAATGGTCAGGCCGTCGACGGCGTCAAAAGTCATGGTGGCCTTGTCTCCCACCTTAACTTTGGACACGTCTACTTCATTTAGGGGAATGACAGCCAGGGAATGATTGGTTACTACCGTGGCAATTTCGGTGGAGGCGGTTACTTGGTCGCCGGTCTGATTGTTCAGCGCGGCCACGGTGCCGTCAAAAGGAGAGGTCATCATGTTATTGCTGTAAGCCAGCTGGGCGTTTTGCAGCTGGGCCTGGGCGGCCAGCAGCGAAGCCTTGGCGCTTTCCACTTGCTGGTCGGTAGGCGGCTCCTGCTTTACTTCCAGGTTAATCTGGTCCTGCTGCAGCTTGTTCTGCGCCGAAGCAATCTGGTTCTGCGCCGAAGCAATAGCCGACTGCTGGCTAAGCAGGGCGTTTTGGTAGGAATTCATATTGCCGGCATAGCTGGACGACATGGTGTTGGGGATGTTCACCGTCCAGGTGTCGCCGTTGAAAATGTTGCCGGCAAAAGTCATGTACAGGCCCAGTTTGCCCATGGCCACGGGCACATTCTTGGTTACGGCGGCCGTGTCAGTTTCCAGGCCGCTGACCACATACTGCAGTCCCCCGCCGGTATTGTAGATGGTGATGGTGTAGGTGCCCTGCG
>CAZJLL010000127.1:0-13944 GCA_964547145.1 uncultured Candidatus Saccharibacteria bacterium
GCCTTAAGGCCGGCCAGGCCCTGGTCAAAGGCGTGGTTATTGGCCAGGTTTAAAACCTGGAAGTTGGCCTGGGCCAGACCCTGAAGGTCTTCCGGCGGCGCGCCGAAAATAAGCGAGTGCCCGCCTATCACCGGCGGGGTGCCCGAAGGCGCGGCTGGCGATTCCAGGTTGCCGAAATTAAAGCCTGTTTGCTTAAGCAGGTCTTGGGCATGCAGGAAGGGCCAGTTAACGTCTTGCTCTTTGGCAATCTGGGCGGCCACGCCGCGGGACAGCATAATGTCGCCGACGGCCAAAAAAGTCAGGGTGGAGGTAGCTGGTCCGGCGGCGGTGGCCAGAGTTTGCGCTTGCTTATAGTAATCGGCCGGCGACTTATCGGCCGCAGCGCCCAGGTAAGTTCTGGTCGGCGCCGGCTGCGTAAGCATCTGCCGCGCCCGCCAGCCCAAGGCCAAAGCCGCGGCCAGTACCGGCAGCAATATCAGGATTGTTTTTGCATTTATTTTCATCGCCAAAATGTTTACTAGCGGGCCAGCGCGTATTGCTGTCCGCCCAGGTTTCTGATTTTGCCTTTCATTTCCAGAAAGGTCAGGCCAGTGGCCGCCGCCGCGGCGGACAAGCCGCATTGTTTGATAATTTGGTCTATTGGCTGTGGTTCAAAATTCAGGCAGCGCAGCAGTGCGGCTTCTTCCGCTGTGTCCGCGCCCAATTCAGTCCGGGTTTGCTGCTGCTCGGGCCAGGCTTGCAGGTTCAAATCTTCCAGAATGTCTGCAGCCGCGGTAGCGGGTTTGGCACCGAGCTTGAGCAGGTTGTTCGGTCCCCGGCTCTGCGGACTGTAGATAGGGCCGGGGACGGCAAACACTTGGCGGTTTTGGTCCAGCGCATGCCGCGCCGTAATCAGCGTGCCGCTGTCCAGGTCGCACTCAACCACCAGGGTGGCGGCGCAGAGTCCGGAGATAATCCGGTTGCGCGCCACGAAGTTTTGTTTAAAGTTGGGCGTGCCGACAGGGTATTCGGATAGCAGCGCGCCGCCGCCGTCCAGGATGCGCCGGGCCAGCAGGGCATGGTGCTTGGGGTAGAGACTGGCTTCATCCAGGCCGCCGCCTAAGACGGCAATGGTGCGCCGCCCCTGTTTTAGGGCTTCCTCGTGGGCGGCGGCATCCACGCCGAAAGCCAGTCCAGAAACAATAACCGCGCCGGCGGCGGCCAGGGGCCCGGCCAGCTGCGGCACGACGGTCCGGCCGTAGCTGGTAATTTGCCTGGTGCCGACCACGGCCAGACAAAGCTCGTCAGCTTCATCCATCCTGCCCTTGTAATAAAGAATGGGCGGCGCTTTAGGAATTTCCTTCAGCAGCCGGGGATAAGCCGCATCATTTAAGGTGAGAATGCCGATGTCGTGGGCTTTAAGTTTGCCGGCCTCGGCGGCCAGGTCAACGCGCTGCCGGAAATCCAAAAATTGCTCCGCCAGGTTTTCGTCCAGGCCGGCATTAAGCAATTCCGCCCGCCCGGCCCGAAAGGCAGCAGCATAATCGGCAAAGCGCCGGGCCAGCAATTCCAGCCGGGCAGGGCCGAACTGGGGCAGCAAATTAAAGGCGTGGAGGTAAAGGGAGTCGGGTAAATCCATATAGTTTTAGGCCCTTTTCAGCCTTGACAAAATGAGGTAAAAGGTGTATGATATTATATCAAACAAAATAATTTTTTCGAGCTTTTTTTGTTGAGTTGATTTGTACCCGTTGCCCTATTTGCAAGTCGCAAACCCCGGTATCATCCCTCCTATTACTGGATGTTTGCATCAAGCAAAGGTTTGTGGACGATTGTTTGCAGCCTTTCACTTGCAGATAGGGTTACGGATATAAATAATCCGCTCTCCGGGATTTTCCCAGGAGCGGATTATTTTAATTCTGAAAGCCCAGAAACCGGCTGACTTCGGTCCGAATTTGCGGAAAGATTTCCGCTTTCAGGTCAGCCAGCTCGCTTTGGGTGAAGCTCTGCAGGACGAAAGCGTCGGTAGGCGGCTCTGTCCGCGCCGGCCTGGTTTCAATGCCGATGCGCAGCCGGTGGAAATCCTGCGTGCCTAAATTTTCAATAATGCTTTTAATGCCGTTGTGCCCGGCCGCGGAAGAAGAAGCGGTCTGGCGGACCGTGCCGAACGGCAGGTCCACGTCGTCGTGGATGACCAGCAAATCGGCGCCCAAATCCAGCTTGTAAAAATTACAGATGGTTTTCAGCGCCTGGCCCGAGTCATTCATGTAGGTTTGCGGCTTTAAGAAAATGGCTTTGCGTTCGCCCTCCTGCCAGGTAAACATCTCCGATTTGAATTCATGGCTGGGCCGGGCGGCCAAAAAGCCGTCAAAGTTTAAGACATAGTCAACCGCCAAAAAGCCGGCGTTGTGGCGCGTGTAGCGGTATTGTTCGCCCGGATTTCCAAGTCCGACAATCAGCTTCATAATATAGTAGTGAGTTTAGGATTTATCTTTGCCCTTAAGCTTTAGCGTAATCGGCGTGCCCCAGAAGTCCAGTTCCTTAATAATGGAGTTTTCCAGAAATTTGCGGAACTGCTGGGAAATGGCGGCGGGGTGGTTGACTAAAAGTTCAAAGGCAGGCGGATTGTCGCCGATTTGCCGCAAGCTGAAGACCTTGGGTTTTTTTTGATCGCGCAGCAGCCGCGGCGGGTTGCGTTTTAGTTTTTGGCTTAAGAATTCGCTTAAAGTCTGGTTGTCGATTTCCTTCCGGCGCCGCCGGTAAATGGGAGCCAGCGCGGCCAAGGCTTCCGCCAGCCCTTCGCCGGTTTGGGCGGACACTTCAAACACCGGACACATCCACAAGAAAGGAAAATGGAGGGACAGATAATCCCGCAGCTTGTCCCGGTTGCCCTTAAAGGCGTCGATTTTATTGGCCAGGATCACGCAGCCTTTTTGCATCTGGTGGATTTCGCTGGCCACCCGCTGGTCTTGTTTGGTAATTTCCTCCGTTGCATCAATCACTAGGAAACAGACGTCGCTGCGCCGGATGGCTTTGAAGGTTTGGAAGCCGGCAAAGACGTCCGGCTGTTCCTGGCGGTGGGATTTTTTCTTCAGGCCCGCGGTATCTATAAACAGGTAGTCGGTATCGCCTATGGCCAGACGGCTGTCAATGGCCGCCCGCGTGGTGCCGGGCAGGGGCGAAACCACCACCCGGTCTTCCTTGAGGATGGCATTGAACAGGCTGGACTTGCCGACATTGGGTTTGCCTACCAGCGCCACGGCAATGCCGTCGTCCGTTTCGGCGGCCGGCGTTTTGGGTTTTGTTTCCGCCAGGGCCGCCGCGGTTTCATCCAGCAGATCGCCGATGCCTAGGCCGGAGATGGCGGAGACCGCAAAGCTGCGTTTCATGCCCAGCGAGCGAAAATCGGCCAGCGCGGCCTCGCGGGTTTTGGCCGAATCTAATTTGTTGACGGCGAGCAGGACCGGTTTTTTCATTTTGCGGAATTTTTGCACGGCCGCCCGGCTGACCGCCTGGCGGGGCGCCTTGCCGTCCACGACCCAGAGGACCAGGTCGGCTTCCTGCAGGGCAACGTCAATCTGCTTTTGCAGGCTAAGCTCCAGCTCGCTGCCGCCTTCCGCCAGCCCGGCAGTATCCACCAGGGTAAAGGCCAGGCCGTTCCAGGAGGTGTCCGCGTATTGGCGGTCGCGGGTCGTGCCCGCCACGCTGGAGGTGATGGTCAGCCGCCGGCCCAGAATTTTGTTCATCAGGGTGGATTTGCCCGCGTTTGGCTGGCCGACTATGGCGACTAAGGGAAGAGGATGATTCATAAGTTTAAGATGATTGTTTTCCTAAAATAACGATAATATCCACCCGGGTTTTGTCCACGTTCACGCCGGGCGGCGGCAGGGTCGCCTCGGTGGCGTTTAAGGTGTTTTTCAAAAATTCCGCGGTCGCCGGCTTGGAGTTGGCCTGGTAGAAAATGTTCTGCGTCAAAGGCTGGCCTTTATAGGGCAGTTCCCAGACAGTGAGGCCCGCCTGCTTTAGTTCGTTGCTGGCGTTTTCATAGGCCGTGCGGTCGCCGGTGGAGGTGCTGAGCCAGATTACGCTTTTTTCCTGCAGCAGCTTGCCGTAGACGAATGAGTTTTTAAAGAAGTTTTGCACGTCGGCCGGGGTTTTGCCGTCGCAGGGCAGCAGCACGTAGGCGCCGGTATCGGGCATGATTTTGGGACAGATGAGCGAAGTGGACGGATCCAGGCTCAGCGAAATAAAGGAACTGATATTTTTATCTTTTATCAGACTGTAAATCCGAAACAGTTCCGTCGGACTGATATCGGTATGGAAGTGGTCGGCAAAGGTGCCAAGCAGGGAATTAATAGTGCCGGCGTTGCCGATCAGGTTAAGCTGGATGACTTTTTGCTTGAAAGCCTGGATAATTTTTTCCTGCCGCTGGCTGCGCGCAAAGTCCGATCCCTCCGGGCCGTCGGCGTGGCGCGAGCGGGCGAACTCCAGGGACGTAGTGCCGTTCATATGCTGGTCGCCGGCAGTAAAGGTCAGCGGCGGCAGATAGCCGCCGGTGGCGTCGTTGGGGTAGCTGTAATCGGTAAAGGTGCGGTCTACGTGAACGTCTACGCCGCCGACCTCGTCAATGGCCTGTTTGAAGCCGGAAAAGTCCAGCACGGCGAAATAAGGAATCTGCAGGCCGGTCAGTTTTTCCACGGCCTGAATGGCAGCCTGGCCGCCCTCGTTCCAGTCATGGTTTTTGGTATAGCCGTAGGAAAAAGCGGCGTTGATTTTTTGCTGGCCCCAGCCGTCGGGCAAGTCGGCCAGGTAGTCGCGGGGGATGGAAATCAGCACCACTTCGCCCAGGTCGGGGCGGATTTGGGCCACAATCATGGTGTCGGAAAGATAGGGTCCGTCGTGTCCTTCGCCGCCGATGCCGAGCAGTAAGACGTTAATTTGGCCCAAATCCTCGCCGACCAATTTTTGGCTGTCGCTGCCGCGAAACAGATCCGCCAGCTTGCCTATGAAAGTAGTCTTTTGGCCGACAAAAATCTTCTGTGACAGGTTAGCCGCCCGCAGCGCCACGGCGGCGCCTAAGATTATAATGAGCAAAACTACGGCCAGAAGCGTTCTTTTTAAGATTCTTTTGCCGCGGCCAGGGGCGGCACGCCGCAGCAGGTCAACTTGGGTAGCCGCCGGGGCCTGGTTGCTGACGGTAATTTTGGGCGGCTGGTTGATGGAATCCAGATTTTTCATGAACTTTTTTGGAGAATTACAACTTATTATAGCTAAAAAAACCAGATCCGTTAAGTTTTTTTGTCCAATGAGGCTGTCTTGAAAGTTCATTTTTACCGCAATTTTACAATTTCGTGACAAAAGCGCCTTTTCAGACAGCCTCTAAGCTTGCTTTTTCTGGCGAAACAGTGTTATATTTTACCCAGTGTCTGGATTTTTTCCCCGAAAAAAGTTTATTTTCGGGCATTTAGCTCAGTTGGTTAGAGCGTTGCATTCACATTGCAAAGGTCGCAGGTTCGAGTCCTGCAATGCCCACCAGTTTTCGGACCTGCGGTCCGAAAAAGCATGGAGCCCAAGGCGGGTAAGCGTGGAGCGTTGAGTGCTCAGGGGGGCAAATAACTGATTCAATGATTAAGTGATTTTGTTTCCATCTCGACTTTGCCACGCCGACTAAGCGGGCATAAGCGGAGAGATCTGTTATAGCAGTATGCCTTCCTGCCGGTAGGCAGATAACAAGGGAAAAAATAGATTTCTCTCCCTCGAGGGGCTCGGGCTCGGAATGGAAACAATTTTGTCAATTTTATTTAATTTTGCTCAACCTTGTCAATTATTAGTCTCTACTCTACGCTGTCCGCTTAACGCTGGTTTCCTTACTGACTGGACAAATCCGGAATTATCCCTAAAATAACTATACCTTATAAATTTTGTCAGGTTTTTATGGAAGACAGCCAAAATAAAAATCCCGTTCCCCAACAGCAGGAAGCCGCGCAGACGGTCGGCAGTTTTATTTGGGATCTGGTAAAGATACTGGTCATTGCCCTGGTCATTATTATTCCGTTCCGCACGTTCATTGCCGAGCCGTTTGTCGTTTCCGGCGCTTCCATGCTGCCCAACTTCCGCGACCACGATTATCTGATCGTGGACCGGCTGTCTTATCTGCATGACAACCCGCAGCGCGGCGATGTGATTGTCCTACTTTATCCTAAAGATACTTCCCAGTTTTTCATTAAGCGGGTCATCGGCCTGCCGGGGGAGACTGTCAGCTTTGCGCAGGGTGAGGTTAAGATAATCAACGCCGAACATCCCGACGGTTTTTATCTAAAAGAACCATATTTGCCCGCCGGCCTGGAGACCATCGGTTCGGATACACCGGTCCATTTGGGCAGCGGCGAATACTTCGTGCTCGGTGATAACCGTACGGCGAGTTCCGATTCGCGGATTTGGGGCATCCTGCCCCGCAGCGACATTGTCGGGCGGGTGGCGCTGCGCATTTATCCGTTCGGGGATTTCGGCGCGGTAAAAACCCCTTCCTATCAATAGAGCGTTGGCCGCGGCCCCTATGGGCCCGTCCGCTTAGTTATTTAATTTTGCCAATTATGGGGAGACCAAGAAAAAATCCGGCCGCAGCCGGCAGCGGCTATGTGCCGAAAAAAATCCAGGCTCTGCGCGGCCTAAGCGACATCGTCGCCGACAGTGACGGCCTGTGGTCTGCGCTGCTGAAGCGGGTTTCGCGCATGGCGCGGGTCTACGGTTTTGAGCGCGTGGAACCGCCGCTGCTTGAGGATTGGCGGCTGTATGAGGCTTTTTACAAAGAGAGTCCCCAGGAACTGGCCCAATTTGTGTCCTTGCCGCTGGCGGGACAGAATGCAGCGCTGCGCGGCTCGTTTTTGCCCGGCGTCCTGCGGGCTTATTATGAAAATAAGATCTACGAACAATCGCCGCTAAATAAATGGGCCTTTTCCGGCTTTACGGTCCGGCAGACGCCCAAACAGGAACTGCTGCAGGACCAGGAGTTCGGCTTTGAGGTTTTTGGCGCATTCAATCACCTGACCGAAGCGCAGGTCGTGGGCGGAGTCTGGGAACTGCTCCAGTCGCTGGGCCTGAAAGAGACGGTGCTGGAAATCAATCACATCGGCCAGGATGAATGCCAGTTGGCCTATAGCCAGAGCCTGCATGATTATCTGGCCGCCAAAAAGTATCAGCTGTGCGACAACTGCAACGAGAACCTGCAAGGACGAGTTTTAAACGTGCTGCGCTGCGATAATCTGGATTGCCAGGCCTTGCTGACCGAAGCGCCGACCATTTTGGATTTTTTGGAAGATGATTCGCGCAAGCACTTTACCAATATCCTGGAGGCGCTGGACGAACTGGGCGTGCCTTATCAGTTAAATCCGCTTTATGCCGGCTCGGCCGGGCACAGCCGCACTAATCTGGCTATTAAATACAAGCTAAAGAACCAGACCGTGGTTATTGGCGAAGGCGGTTACCACGAAAATCTTATGCGCAACCTTTGCGGCAAGAATTATTGCAGCTTTGGCTTTGTCGGCAGCCTGGGCCGGATCCGCCAGATTTTGGAAAGCCAGAAAGCCAGCGTCGCCCGCGAACAGAAAAGCGATGTTTTTCTGGTGCCGCTGGGCGAACTGGCCGCCAAAAAGAGCCTGCGCCTGTTTCGGGACTTGTCGGCGGAAAAAATTTCCGTCTATGACCATTTCGGCAACGCCGGCGTCAAGAACCAGCTGAAGGCGGCGGAGACTTTTCATGCGCCGATTGCCCTGATTATGGGGCAAAAGGAGGCTATGGATGAGATGGTAATTTTGCGCGACGTTAAAAGTGGGATGCAGGAAGTTATTTCTTATGATAAAATAGTGGCGGAAGTGAAAAAGCGCCTCGGCCGCTAGCGGCATGGGCAAGGCTTAAATAGGGATAGCTGCAACTTTTAATTTGTATTTTTTATGGACGATTGCGTATTCTGCAACATCATCAACCGGACAATAGAATCCCAAATCCTGTTTGAGGACGACCAGCTGGTGGTAATTAAAGACATCTTGCCCAAAGCTCCCGTGCATTTGCTGATTATCCCCAAAAAGCACATTTTAAGCGTGGCCCATCTGGATGCGGCAGACCAGGCTTTGGCCGGGGATATGATCCTGCAAGCTAAAAATATGGCGGAAAAGTTCGGCGTCAACGAAACCGGCTATAAATTGGTGTTTAACGTCGGCCGAGACGGCGGCCAGGTCATTGCCCATCTGCACTTGCATCTTTTAGGCGGTAAAAAATTCGCCGAATAGCAATTAGCTGAGCCGCTATTCGGAATAAAAATCTGAAATCAGGCCTCGTGCCTGGTTTTTATTAGCGACGCAGGCGAGTCTATCCTTGCTTGCAAGGATAAGCGAGCCTAAGGAGCTCATACAGGTTTAATGCCTCGCAGCTCTGCTGCGAAATGCAAGCCGGCTCCTTGCAATGATACTCCGCCAGCTTGGCAAGCGGGGAACCTTTATTTGCCAAATTTTTGGTTCCTGTGTTATAATTAAGCCATCTAAACGCGAAAGGAGAGTGAGTGTTTTGGTAGAAGTTAAGCGAAAAGAAAGCGAATCGTTTGATAGCCTGCTTAGGCGTTTTAACCGCAAAATCCAGCAAAGCGGCGTCTTAATCCGCGCCCGGCGCACCAGGTTTTTTACGTCACCCAAGTCCCGGAATCTGCAGCGCGTAGCGGCCCGCCGCCGCAGCCAGATTCGGCAGCAAAAAGAAGAATTGCGGAAGCTGGGCAAGCCGGTGCCGCGCCGTTTCGGCAGGTAAAGTTTGTAATTTACAGTTTTTAATCAGTTTTACAGAGCCGGTTGAAAACTGTTTAATATAAAATTTTTTCATTTTTCATGATTTCCTTAGCGCTTATTGACAGTGATTTGACCGCGGCCATGAAGGCCAAGGACCAGCTGATAACCGATACCCTGCGGGGATTGAAGACCCGGGCGCAAAATGAAAAAATAGCAAAACAGCACGAACTGACCGAAACGGAACTGGTCAGCCTGGTTAAGAGCGAGGTCAAGCGCCGCAAGGATGCCGCCGCGGCTTATACCGGCGGCGGCCGGCCGGAATTGGCGGATAAGGAATTAAAGGAAGCGGCGGCGCTGGAAAAATATCTGCCGGCCCAGCTAAGCGAAGCCGAACTGGCCGGTTTGATTGACCGGCTGCTGCAAGGCCAGAGTTGGACGGCCAAGGATTTCGGCGCGGCCATGGGCAAGCTAAAAGGCCAAGTCGGCGATAAGGCGGACGGCGCCCTGCTGGCCAGGATGCTGAAAGAAAAACTTAAGTAAATAAAACCTGAAACTTGGAACATGGAGCACATGCCCGCTTCATGATTCATGCTTCATGATTCATGCTTCATGAGCAAAGAGCAATACATCGTCGGTTTGGATATCGGCACTTCCAGCATCCGCGTGGTGCAGGCGAAGGCTGAAGCGGACAGCGGCAAAATCAGCGTCATCGGCGCCAGCGCCGTGCCGTCTTCCGGCATGCGCCGCGGCGTGATTGTAGATATTGAAGAAGCCGTCTCCGGCATTTCCAGCGCGCTGGAAAAAGTGGAGCGCATGACCGGCGTGCCCGTGGCCAGCGCCAATGTTTCGGTGTCCGGCAGCCACATCTCCTCCGTTTCCTCCCACGGCGTCATTGCTGTATCCCGCGCCGACGGGGAAATTACCGAAAACGACATTATCCGCTGCGTGGATGCCAGCCAGGCCATCTCCATTCCCCAGAACAAGGAAGTCCTGCATGTTTTTCCCAAGACTTTTACCCTGGACGGCCAGACCGGCATTAAAGACCCGCTGGGCATGAGCGGCATCCGGCTGGAAGTGGATACAATTATCGTCCAGGCTGGCCTGCCGTTCATTAAGAACCTGACGCGTGCCGTGATGCAGGCCGGGTTGGAGATTGAAGATCTGGTCTTGGCGCCCTGCGCCGCCGCCGAGTCAGTTTTAAGCAAGCGCCAGAAGGATTTGGGCGTTTGCCTGGTGGATTTGGGCGCCGGCACAACCAGCCTGGCCGTTTATGAGGAAGGCGACTTGTTGCATACCACGGTGCTGCCTTTGGGCGCCATGCATATTACCAACGACATTGCTATCGGCCTGCGCTGCAGCGTGGAGACGGCCGAAAAGGTCAAGCTCCGCTATGGCCATGCCGATCCAAAAAGCGTGGCCAAGGAAGAGGAAATAGACCTGTCCAGCATGGATGAAGGCGAAGACCAGGCCACCACCCGCGCTTACGTGGTGGAGATTATTGAGGCGCGGCTGGAAGAGATTTTTAACATGATCAACGGCGAGCTGAAAAAGATTTCCCGCGACGGCAAGCTGCCGGCCGGCATTGTCTTGACCGGCGGCGGCAGCAAACTGCCGGGCATTGTGGATTTTTCCAAAAAGCACCTCCGCCTGCCCAGCCTTTTGGGCATGCCGGAAAATGTGACCACGGTGATTGACCGCGTGGACGACCCGCAGTTCGCCACGGCCGTCGGTTTGGTGCTGTGGGGAGATAAATTTGCTTCCGGCGGCGGCCATGCGGATTTTGGCGGCATAGTCAAAGGCCTGCTGTCCAATCAGAACGTAGCCAAGGTCAGGAAATGGTTTAAGAGCTTTTTGCCGTAAATAAGGCTAAAAATAAGGAAAAATAAAAACCTGCTATTATTGACAAAAGGCAGGTTTTTTGATATAATATTAAGTCATTTGGTGGAAACTCCGCCAAGCGACAAAACGTTCTTTAATAGTATGAGGAGGAATTAACACGTTATTTCTATAGTTTGGCAGATTAGCTGACCCTTTTCTTGTTTGGATAGTTTGCAATTTGGCTCAAGCGTTTCTTGCGATAGCCTTTTCACTTTTTAGTGGAGCGGCTATCGCAAGAGGCGCTCGCCTGACTTGCACAACATCGGCGAGTGCCGAGATTTCAAAAAATAGAAAGGGGTGCTGCTTATGAGCCGCACTGTTAAAGCTTTTTGTGCCGTCGGCCTGCTATTGTTTGGCTACGGTGTTGGCTGGTATTTTAACCGGAAGACAGAGGTTGCTAAGAAGCCTCCTGTCGTCGATTCTGCTCAAAATGCCGAGCAGGCAAAGAGGTCTTCTGCTGCGCCGGCAAAGGATTCGCCTCCCCCGACCACGACTCCGTCAAAACCGGAGGCTGAACCGGCCAAACATCAGCCAGTCCGGAAAATTCAGAAAACGGCAGTAAAGGTCTTGCCGCGGCTTCAACCGCCGCCGGCAGCACCTGTGCTGGATGAAAATCGTTTGGCTGACAAACTGGCCGACCGGTTGGTGGAGAAGGCAAAGGCGTCGGTTTCATCGATGCCTGCATCAGTGCCGTCGGCTACCCAAACCTTATCCGTATCTTCTGAAATAACTCAGGAAATGGCGGACCGCCTGGGCCGGGTGGAAAAAGCGGTCGCGGAAGATCGCGGTCATATTCATACGTTGACCTCAACTGTCAACCAGATCAATAATAAGCTGTCCGATCTGGGGCAGAGGGAAGCTGAAGACCGGCAGGCAATCAGTTTGATCGCCCCGCCGGTTATCACGCATGTGGTCAGCGGCAAGGGCGGACAAGATTCGCAGGCCTGCCAGTTGGCTCTAAGTCTAGCCCAGTTGAATTTTAAAATGAAGGGCTTGCTCCCGAAAGGGTGCAAATGGGAGTGACGTGTTGGACAAAAGGGAAGAGGCCGGCCGCGTGCCCGCCTCTTCCCAAATCACTTTTGGTTTTATGCATTAAGCTTACTTCATTATTGTAAGTTTAAGCCATAAGGCCAAAAGCCTTAAGCAATTTATAGGGAGGACTTAAAAAGAGACAAGGGTATCTTCATGGCCTCAAGCAGCATCAGTTATGAACTGGTATGTTTGCGGCCATGAAGATAATCGGTGTTCTTCTGTTTTTGGCCCCAGCGCTCGTCGCCCAGGGGCAGAACGGTAACTACTATCAGGATCGCTTCCAGACCATGGAGGCTTGCAAGACTGCAGTTGAAGCCGGGCAGTTTAAGTACTATCAACCCAGCTTCTTTAGCGGCCATCGCGCATTGCGCGACGGTGAAAAGCTTATTGCCCTGGAAGAGAGAGCATGCGTCAAAATGCTCATTGTCGGTGGTCTGTCGTTTGTTCCCCAAGCAAAAGGAACAAACTTCATCTTCCGAAATGGGCGAGCAATAGTCCGCGAGGATTGCGGCAACAGGGTGGAAGAAGTTGAGTATGTTCCTCCGCCAAGCCCGCCGCCTGCGCCTGCACCACCACCCGCTCCGCCGGAGGAAATTCATTTGCCTCCGCCGCCGGAATTCCCTGAACTGGGCGAGATAGAACCAGTTTTGCCGCTCCCGGACGAAAATTTCGTTATGGAACTTATCTGGGAGAAAAAAGGCAAATCTTGGATATGGAAGTATACGCCGCTGTGGTGCGTGGATGTCAGACGGCCCCGCGACTTGTGGCATCCGGCGCTGTGTGCGGCCCTGGGTCTGGGCGGTTACGCCCTGGCCGGCGGGTTTGCCAACGGCGCGCTGGTCAAGACTCCGGTCTTGATTAGTTCTCCTTTGCCGTAATCACACGTAGTCTCTTTAAGTCTTAGCGGGAGTCCCTCTGGGTCTCCCGCTTTGTCTATTGACGAAAGGCAAGTTTTTTGATATTATATTTGGTCAAAAATAAAATATAGTTTAGCATCATAATATTTTATAGATTAATATAGTTTTGCTTGTGGTGGGCAAAACCTGGTCAAGTATAAACTCTTGCCCCCATCAATTTTTTCATGATGGGGGTTTAAAGTTTTCACCATCCTTGACCGGGTCTTGCCCCCTGCAATCCAGACTGAACTGGAAAACAGAGGGTTTCTGTTCTTTAACCATTGTAGCGCACTTTTGCGGCCCACCGGCCACAAAGGCGCGATCACCTTGATGACGAACGGCGCCCTCGCGTCCTCGTCATCAATTCAAAGGCCGTCTGGCTTGCTGTCAGGCGGCTTTTGAATTGAGAATTATCCCTTTGGCCCTTGTTGGTATTATCCGGGTGTTGTGCTATAATTTTTGCAGATTTCAAAACCAAATCCAAAAACAAACCCCCAATTCAAGCTTATCGGCATAGGCAAGCTTGATTTTATTTTTACAATGAATTATCCTAATTTTAGAACCTTATTGGACTAGCCCTCACCCCATCCCTCTCCTGCGGGGAGAGGGAGAAAGCGTGAGCTATGAAAAAAATGGAAGTCAAACCCAAAGTTGAAACGTTTGCCAGAATCAAGGTCTTAGGCATCGGCGGCTCCGGCACCAATGCCGTCAACCGCATGACCCAGCTGGGCATCCGCGGCGTGGAATTCATTTCCGTCAATACCGACGCGCAGGCCCTGCACAACAACCAGGCCGACCGCAAGGTGCATATCGGCAAGGGCGTGACCAAAGGCCTGGGCAGCGGCATGAACCCGGAACTGGGCCGCCAGGCGGCGGAAGAAAGCGTGGAAGAACTGGAAGAGGTAATTGACAACGCCGACATGGTGTTCATTACCTGCGGTCTGGGCGGCGGCACCGGCACGGGCGCGGCGCCGATTGTGGCCGAGCTGGCTAAGAACAAAAGCATTCTGACCGTGGCCGTGGTGACGAAGCCGTTTACCTTTGAAGGCAGCAAGCGTAAGGAAGTCGCTGAGGTCGGCTACGAGAACCTGAAGGACAAGGTGGATGCCATTATTTCCATCCACAACGACCGCATCCTGCAGATTATAGACAAAAAGACCTCGCTGATTGAAGCGTTTAAAACCGTGGACGAAGTTTTGCGCCAGGGTATTGCCGGCATTTCCGACCTGATTACCACCCACGGCATCGTCAACGCCGATTTTGCCGACGTTAAGTCCATTATGCAGGACGCGGGCACAGCCTTAATGGGCATTGGCCGCGCCGCGGGCGAGAACCGGGCGCAGGAAGCAGCCAAGGCGGCCATTAATTCGCCGCTGCTGGAAATGACCATT